>JANNBD010000258.1:0-7733 GCA_031385105.1 Chamaesiphon sp. OTE_78_metabat_374 | reverse complement strand
AACTAAACCCACCAGGTTGCTGACTAAATCGATATTCACCTTTAGCTTCTATCCCCTTGATTTAAAACACCTGCACACACTACCTTCGATCTATTGAGCTATTACAATTTCTCGCCAGATACCACTTTTAATATTGGCTTGTTCAATATTTTCAACACCAAATATTACCAAGCATCTGACGTGCGGGGATTAGCTGCAAATAGTCGAATCTTGGATTTATATACTCAGCCAGGATTTAATGTTGCCGCCAGCCTGGGGATTAGATTTTAGGTTTTGAATCTAGACAGATCGAGTAAAATCAACTCGATCTGATTGTTATACACATATTAAACTCATGCTAACCGCTAAAACTACTCTGATCGATCGCCGCCTAAGTCAATTTACTGCTCTGTCTGTCACCAGAATCGATTTGTAAATCATAATCTTTCTCAAATTTTAGTCATTTACCACCCATCAAGTATTATGCGTACAACCGTCTCAAAACTAACTTTCTTATCTCTATATGGCATCGGCGGACTAGTGATTTTGAGTGGCTTATTGTGGCTGAGTAGCTGTAAAAGTAGTTCCAATAAGCTGGAAATTAAACCAGCTAACGCCACGGTTTCGGCTGCGACAAATAGCCCTTCAGTAAAAGTCCCTGCTAATAACCTCACCGCCAAAGTCAACAACGCTCAACGAGTAGTTGCTCTCACGTCTCTGAGTGCAGATATTGTTTACCGCCTGAGTCCAACTAGACTAGTCGGGATTACAGGTAGTAAGCTCCTAGAAAGCAATCCGGCTTTTAGTCAATTACCCCGCGTGGCTGAGGGACGCACCCCGCCAAATCTCGAAAAAATTGTCGCCCTCAAGCCAGATCTAGTCATCGGTGCAGCCGGAATGCACGATCAGGTGTTGGCGCAACTTACGAGTAGTGGGATTCCGACACTGACAACTAAAGTCGATCGCTGGGATACCCTAGCTAGTCTCACCAAAACCCTCGCTGGTACCGTGCAGGCTAACCCAACAAGCCTGCTAAAATCCTATCAAGGATATTTCAAACCCAAACCGACTAAAACAGCCTCCACGCTAATTTTAGCCAGCGATCAGCCGTTACTTGCGCCCAATAGCAAAAGTTGGGCGGGAGACTTGCTCACTCAATTTGGCGTAAAAAATGTCGTCGCCGATCTTCAGGGCAAAAGTCAGTTTGCTGGTTATCTGACGCTATCGCCTGAGAAAGTGGTGATGATCGATCCTGAAGTGATTATCTTAATTAATGCGCCTGGTAGCGATATTAGTAAAATCAAAGCCAATCCCATCTTTAAAGGATTAAAAGCGACTAAAAATAATCGCGTTTATGTATTTGACTATTATGGACTAGTCAATCCAGGGAGTGTGGCTTCGATCGATCAAGCTACTAAACAATTACGCCAAATCTATCGCTAGATATTTAGATAATTGAAATAACGAATGACAATTACTTTAAATATGCCCGAATTAGAAGAATTATGGGCACAAAACAAAATTCCGTCAGACCAAGAAGTTACCACTGGAGAGACGCTTTTCAATACACCTCAATCGATCGGATCGGGAGGCTATTGTGAGATCGAGCTAGATGCTGAGTTTCTGCTGACAATTTCCGATGTTCACAGTCGGGAGAATATCCGTGTCAAAACTCTCCCCCATGCTCATCCTGTCGAGTTTGGCGTGTTGTTATCGGGTTGTATTGCCAACAGTGATAATGACCATTGGGATAGCACTCAAACTTTAATTTTAGGTAGTGGGATCCAGCGTGAAACGATCTTTGAATATCACAAGTCACAACCATTTATCGGCATCAATATTCAGCTATCATCTGATAGATTGGCAATGCTATTTCCTGGTGAAGATGGGCAGATTACCCCAGAGCTAGCGTTTTTAGTCAAAGAGAATGACTGGCAATCAATTATTTATCCCCCCAATACAGCAGAGATGGCTAGGGTGGTGCAGCAAATTAGAAGCTGTCCATATCGCGGTATGGCGAGGCGGATGTATTTGCAGGCAAAGGCAATAGAAATCATGTCATTACAGCTTGCGCCATTATTTAATTTATCGCCATCCCCTGCATCACCTAAATTGAAATCTCAGACGATCTCCAAATTACATCACGCTCAGGAGCTGATTCGATCGAGATTAGAAAATCCGCCTACTTCAACTGAATTATCCCAGCAATTGGATCTGAGCGATCGCACCCTCCGGCGGGGCTTTCGATCTTTGTTTGGAACAACGATGGTGGGCTATCTGACAGAGCAACGGTTGCAACAGGCAGAATTATTACTCAGAAATACCGATCGAACTGTGGCTGATATTGCCAACTATGTGGGCTATGCTCACTTAGGCTATTTTGCGCGGGCATTCAAGCGCAAGTATGGCATCAATCCTAGTGACTGTCGTAAGCGCGAAGCGCAGGCTATTGCTGGGGCAAACGCTCCGCTACCGCCAACGGGTGAAAAGTCCGTTTAGGGATAGTGTGTCCGTTTATTGACAGACAAACCACTGAAGAATAATTTAAACTACGGCAATTGATAATAATTCCTGTTTAAAATGCAAATTCAATTCGCTTGGGGTAGACGCAGCTTTCGTCAGTACATCTGGAGTGAATCGCTGAGTTTTCGACTGGGATTAGCTGTAGCGGCGATCCTAGTTGCACTGCCCCTTCCGGTCAGAGCCACAAATATAGATCGAGTCTCAAAGTATAATGGCACCACTACTATAACTCTTCGCAATAGTAGGCAACTGCTTGCCCAAGCAGATAGCGCACCGCTAAATATCACCGGAATCAAGCTCAACCCCAGAGGTAGTGGGATTGAAGTATTCTTAGAAACTGCGGGATCGATCGCGGCTCCAGCTCCTAAAATTATCGGTAATCTGCTCTACTTCGATATCCCTAACGCCACGATCTCTCAACCATTTCAATCGGTAAATCCGGCTCCAGGAGTGGGAAGTGTCTCTGTCACACAGATTGATTCAGGCTATGTCCGTATAACGGTAATTGGCTCTAGCAGCACACCTCAAGCGACGGTGATTGCTGGCGCGGCGGGTACAAATCCCGAACCTGTAGCCCAGACGAATGAGCCAGAACTAGAAATCAATGTCACGGGGAGTTCGCTGCGAAACTCCTACCGTAAGCCTAATGTTTCTAGTGTTACTGGTACGAATACACCGATTATCGAAACACCTTTTGCCGTTCAGGTGATTCCCCAAGCGATTATTCGCGACAGGCAGAGTAGAACTGTCAAAGACGCACTGAGTACCGTCAGCGGCGTTATTTATAATGGGGATGTCCAAAGTCGCAGTGGGGAGACGTATAGCATTCGCGGCTTTTCTGGAGTGGCAAGTTTGCGGGATGGATTTAGGCAATTTGGGACTGGCGAGGGACAGACTCAACCAGTCACCGAAATTGCTAATTTAGAGCAAATTGAAGTCCTTAAAGGGCCATCCTCGATTTTGTATGGGGCAATTGAGCCAGGTGGATTGATTAATCTCGTGAGCAAGAAACCATTAGCTACGCCATTTTATGAGGTAGAAGTTCAAGGTGGCAGTCGTGGGTTAATTAGCCCCCGTTTTGATGTTTCTGGCCCCTTAACCGCTGATGGCAAGATACTCTATCGCGTCAATGGGCTGTACAAAAGCAGCAATAGCGTGCGGAATCTGATTCAATCCGACCAGAAAACTTTTATCGCTCCGACAATTGCCTGGAAAGTTGGCGACAAGACAGATCTGAATATTTCCGCAGAATATATCGACTCCAATCGTCCTGCCGATTTTGGATTGCCCGCAGTGGGGACGAGTGTAGCCAATGTACCACGCGATCGAATTATTAGCGAACCTAGCGATCGAGTCACCAATCAATCTCTGAATATTGGTTATGGTCTAGACCACCAGTTTAGCGACAACTGGAAACTCCGCAATGCTTTTCGCTATGCCTCAAATCAGTATGCTTTTAATGTTGTCGCCTTGCCGCTGGGTTTCGATCCGGCGACCAATACCGTCAACCGTTCTTTCGCCACTCAAGAAGCTCAAACCAAAGACTACACCTTTCAAACCAATTTAACTGGTGAATTTGCCACGGGGGACATTAAGCACAAACTGTTAGTCGGTGCCGATTATGTCCGGCGAGAGGGGCGACTTTTTTCAAGCCTTGGTGCTGCAACCACCCTCGACCTGTTTAATCCAGTTTTTGGCGCAGTTAAACCGAATAAAGCCGACCTCCCTGGCTTTGGCGGTAGCACTACTAGCGGTAATAGTTTTGGAATCTTCGTCCAAGACCAAGTTGATATCGTCAAAAATTTAAAACTCCTAGCTGGAGTCCGTTATGATACGCTCTCGCAAAATACTACTAATCTTCCTGGCGTAGCAATCGAACCTGGATCGACTAGTTTAACCGCCAGTGCGCTCACCCCTCGGATCGGACTCCTCTATCAATTTAACAAGCAACTCTCAGCCTACGGTAGCTACTCACAGTCTTTTACCCCAAATCCGGGTACGGCCAGATCGGGCGCAGCCTTTGAGCCACAGCGCGGTAAAGGATATGAGTTTGGAGTCAAGTCTGACTTAATCGATGGCAAGCTGTTTGCAACACTGGCATACTTTGATATTTCCAAGCAAAATGTCCCCGTTACCGACCCAGCGTTTCCGCTATTTTCGATCCTCTCTGGCGAGCAACGCAGTCGGGGGATTGAATTTGACATCACTGGCGAACCTGCCCCAGGTCTGAAGTTAGTTGCATCTTATGCTTATACCGATGCCAAAGTTGCTGCTGATTCAGATCCGACACTGGTTGGTAAAAAATTGTTTGGGGTGCCAGAACATGCGGCGAGTTTCTGGGCAACTTATGAACTTCAGCAAGGCGAGATGAAGGGTTTGGGTTTTGGTGCTGGTCTAAATTTCAAGGGAGATCGCCAAGGCGATTTGGAGAATACTTTTCGACTGGGCAGTTATTTGACTGCGGATGCGGCAATTTTCTACAAGAAGGATGACTGGCGATTTGCACTCAATTTCAAGAATATTGCCGATACCAAGTATGTCGAAAGTGGTTTCGGATTGGCTACATCTGCCAATAATTTTGGCGATCCATTTACTGTTATTGGTTCGGTTGGGGTTGAGTTTTAGTTATTGGGATCGAGATTCGATTAGCAGGGTAGTTTCAGATTGCTTAGTTACCAACCACCCGCGACTAAAGTGCGGGCTAACAGCTCAAGTCCACTGAAGTGGACTGTCAGATTCTTTAGTCCACTTCAATGGACTTTAACTATGAGCACCGTGATTTATCTACGGGCGGTTGATGACTAAGTACAAGGTTCCGATCGTTTTCTCTCGTTGGATAAACCAGCCCTACATCTGGATCTTCAGTTATCTATATTTTCCACATACGCACACATATCTCCAATGAAACAGCTTTTATTTACAACCATTTTAATTATTTCTAGTACGATCGCCGTCGGTTGCCAACAGGCAGCTACTCCCCCAACTACCGAACAACCTACAGCAACATCATCAAGTCCCAT
Organism: Chamaesiphon sp. OTE_78_metabat_374; assembly: GCA_031385105.1. GTDB lineage: Bacteria > Cyanobacteriota > Cyanobacteriia > Cyanobacteriales > Chamaesiphonaceae > Chamaesiphon. The sequence continues at coordinate 2,211 of JANNBD010000258.1, read as the reverse complement.
CGCCAAATTAGCAACTACCAGCTCTAGTTTTGACGAGCCAATGTATGCGTTTGCAAATCCAGAAATCACAGCATTAATTAAACAAGATAAATATAAATCGGGACTAGAACACTATACCAAAGTTGGACAATCCACCAAGAAACCCGACGGCGAAGCGTATGAAAGTTTCTTTACTGGAACTAGTGGTAGTGATACTATCACTGGCTTTGGGCAGGGAGAACATATCCATCTAATTGGGGTCAAATTTGAAATTGTTCCTAAACCAGGGTTGAAGATTCCCCTACGCCCTCAGAGTATTGGACAGGGAGAATCTGATATTTTAATCGGTTCTAAAACAGGAAAAAATGAATTTGTTTTGGGTAGCTTTATCACTGAATTAAGTCCCAAAGCTGAGATTTTTTATGTAGGTAAAGGTGATGCTGATCGCGCTCAAATTCAGAACTTTACTAAGTCTAGAGATTCAATTATGTTAGCGGGAACTCCCGATCGATATAAATTTGAACCTACCCAAGGCAATCTGCGGATCTCAACTACTGCCGGAGATTTAGTCGCGATCGTGGAAGGAGTAGATAAATTAACTCCAGGCGATATCTCCAAAGAGATGGGCATATTTATGTTGAAATAATCTATAAGTAGAAAATCTCATGTTACTTGATAAACTCCAAACTATTAAATTGCGTCCGGTAATTTTTACGGTTCATAGTTGGATTGGCTTAGTTGTCGGTATATTTCTGGCGATTATGGGCTTGACAGGGAGTGGAATTGTGTTTATGCACGAATTCGACCATACACTCAATCCGGCATTGATGCATGTTGAAGCTCAAGGACAACCGCAATCTATCGATCTAAATCTCGCTCCGGTAATTCGATCGCATCCTAATCTAGCCATCGACTCGATCCAACTGCCTAAAACTAGCAGCGATCCAGTCATGGTATCGATGAAAACAGCCCAAGGCGAACGACTAGAAACATACATCAATCCCTACACATCAACCATCCTCGGCGAACGCATCTGGGAGAAGTCGATCGTCGGATTTATGCACACTCTCCACTACACGCTATTTGCAGGCAACGCTGGTCAAATTGCCGTGGGGGTTGAAGGTGTATTGTTTTTGGTCGTTAGTCTAACGGGGATGCTGCTGTGGACGGGCTGGCGGCGACTCAAGACTGGTTTGCGGATTCGCTGGAACTCACCTAAATTTCTGGATTTCGACTTGCACAATGTGGGCGGTTTTGTGACTGGACTATTCCTGATTGTGCTCTCAGCAACGGGGACTTTTATCGTTGTCGTCCACCTAGTTTTATCGCCGCCAAGTGAAGCTACGCCAGCTAAAATCCAGCCAATAGCGCAATTAGCATCCGTACTTCAAACAGCCGATCTTGCTCTACCAGAAGGGAAAATCTCACTGGTATCATTCTCACCAGATGGTGAAACTATCTCGCTGCGGAAGAAGCTACCAGAACAACAGACAGGGATGTTTGACTTGAGTACGGTTGAGATCGACAGGGCTACAGGGAAAGTAATCTCAGCGACTAAAGTAATTGAACCACCACTGATGTTTAAGGTCATTCTGATGGTGGTCGCTCTCCACTATGGCACTTGGGGTGGTCTGGCTAGCCAGATTTTGTATATCATCATCGGCCTAATTCCAACACTACTGATGGTGACTGGATTTTTATTATGGAAACGAAAAGCTAACGTCGAGCTTGGTTGAGCTGCTATCGAGTGTTCTTACGCTGGTTGTTTAGCTAGTTATGCTACTATAAATATTGATAAAAATTAGCAATTAGTTTTAGGGAAATCTCATGGAATTTATCTATAAGGATTGAGCATAATGGCAGTACAAAGCTTTGGAGAATCACATCGATCGACCTCAGATCGAATCTTGAGAAGAACATTGGCGATCGGATTGGGCGGCTCTGCACTGTTGCATACAGCCGCAATAGCTGGTGCCAGCTATTTCTATCAGGGGAAAATTGAGGATCTAGAGATTACCGAGATTGAGCGGGTAGAAGTAGAGCCAGAACCAGTAGCCAAGCCAGTTGCTCCCATTGCCAAGCCTCGTCCGATTCCTGAACCAAAGCTATTTAAGCCTACGACTACAGCGGCAATTCCCACCCCAATTTTGCCCGATGTGCCCAAACTCAAACCGATTGACGTTCCCCCAGAAGAAGTAGTCAAGATTACCAAAGCAGCACCGACTCAAACCC
>JANNBD010000262.1:0-5425 GCA_031385105.1 Chamaesiphon sp. OTE_78_metabat_374 | reverse complement strand
AGTCACACCAATCGTCCCGTCCCAGTATATTATCAAGGCTATGCTTCCGATGTCCTGACCAAATCGATCGGTCAAGGATTCAAACTCTATGACAATGATATTCAGGGGATTCCTGGTTTAACAGACCAAATCCATATCTATCAAACCCAATTAGCCGCAGTCAAAGTACCAGTTACGAGAGCGAGCGATCGGAAGCTGTAAACTACATTAATAAGTAGATCTGTAGGTTGGGTTGAAGAATGAAACCCAACACACCCAACCAATAATTGATCGATCCCGATTTCCATTACGAACAATAAATTATGCGATTGAAAACTAAAGTTTCTCTGATCCTCTTGGGAGCAGTTTCTGCTGGATTAATTGCTATATCAGTAGCCGCAGAACCACCACCACTTAATAATCCGGCTGGGCTTATTCCTCCTGATGGCAATATTTTCCAAGCTTTTATTTTAGGATTAGTCCAAGGCATTACTGAATTCCTACCAATTAGTAGCACTGCCCATCTCTTAATTACCAGTAAGGTTTTAGGCTGGCAACAGCTCGGTCAAAAAGATTATGCCGATGCGATTCAATTTGGTAGCGTCTTGGCTGTTTTTATCTACTTTTGGCGAGATATTAGCAGTGTTGTTTCTGGTGGTGTCGCGGGTGTGATCAAACAGGATTGGCAAGACCTCAATGTCAAAGTCTTGATCGGAATTATTATTGGTACTTTACCCGCACTGATTTTAGGTTACTTAGGTAAAGATATTTTGCCAGACAGCGCGCAAATTATCGCGATTATGTCGATCGTCATGGCGACACTCTTATTTGCTGCCGAACGTTTTAGTGTTCACAAACGCGGATTTGCCAATTTAGAAATTAAAGATGGTTTACTAGTCGGGTTAGCCCAAGCACTCGCGTTGATTCCTGGTGTTTCTCGATCGGGTTCTACCCTCACAACCGGATTATTTCTGGGTCTCGATCGTGAAACTGCCGCTAGATTTTCGTTCTTAGTTGGTTTACCAGTCCTGACTGCCGCCACCTTATTTAAAGCATTAAAAATATTCAAGGGTAATGAATTACCAATGCCGTTATTAGGGGTAGGAATTGTTTCTACTTTTATTTTTTCATACCTCTCGATCGCGTTCCTCCTCAACTATCTCAAAACCAAAGATACGATGGTATTTGTCTGGTATCGCTATGCTTTTGGAGCATCGATTCTAATTGCCCTAGCAATGGGTTGGAAAGCATAGTTGATAATTGATAATTGATAGCTGTAGGGTGTGTTACTACGCTATCATAACGCACCAATCTACAATATAAACCCTAAATCATCACCCTTTCCCGCATGAACCAAAGCTAATTTCTCGTACTTTTTCGCATGTGAAATCAACCCTTCCGCCTCCTCCGCTTCCACCTGCCGCAAACACTTCGCTGGCACCCCAACCATCAACGAATAAGCTGGCACATCCTTCGTCACCACACATCCTGCACCAATGATACTTCCCTTTCCAACCCGCACACCATCCAGCACGATCGCGCCAATTCCAATCAAGCAGCCTGTCTCAATATAAGCCGAGTGAATCACTGCCCGATGTCCGACAGTTACATAACTCTCTAAAATAGTCGGTGTCCCAGGATCGCAGTGAATCACCGCGCCATCCTGAATATTCGTCCCCGCACCAATTTCAATTCGCTCAACATCTCCCCGCACAACGGCACCATACCAAATACTAACTCCTAGCTCGATCGAGACATTACCCATCACGATCGCATTATTCGCTACAAACGCTGCCAGTGAGCTATCTACAGGTGCCCAGAATTTGGGTAGATCGATCGAATTCAATTGGCGTTGATCTGACATGGGAATTTTCTAAATAGAACGCTACTTTACAGAAACTATGGCTGGGCAATACAAGTATTTTGCCCAGCCTCAGATTAATTGTCAGCTCAAAACAGCAAAAACCTGTCTAATTTAACAAGAATTCGTCTGATTTTAGCAATAATATATCTAATTCAGCAAAAATACACAAGACTTGATTGAATCTCATGAATTATCTTTGAAGCAAGATAAACATTTTGATTAATCCATAATTAGCAGATTTAAGCTTCAATGCAACCATATCCTTTTATTGAAATTGACGGCAGTCAGGATATCATGCAGCAGATGACTCCCCATATTAAGAAGCACTCTTTAGAGCTGCCGTGGGATAGTTTTTATCTATTAAATATGGAATTTGGTCCGATGGTTTTACCGGAGGTAAGCTGGGACGCAGTTGTAATTACTAGCTGTACAGATCTAAAAGTTCGATCTATTGAAATTTCTGCTGACGGACAGTCTATTCAACGACACCTGACTCCAGGTAGAGTCGGCTTATGGAAAGCACACTTTCCAGTTGGATTAGTTTGGTACGAACCAGTTCAACTTTCCAAGTGCGTTCTTTCCTTACAATGCCTAGAAAGAATTGCGTTAGAAACAGTCGATCATCAACAAATTGAACTAGTTAACTGCTGGTGGGATCGAGAAGATCCACTGATTTTTCAAATTATTAAAACCCTGTCAGATGAAATGTTAGCAGGTTGTCCATCTGGTAAGTTTTATGGAGATACGCTAATTACTGCTTTGTGCGCCCATTTATTATGCAACTACACGTCTAAGAAACATCAAATTGTAGAATATCGAGGAGGCTTGTCTAGGTCAAGATTAAAGCTAGCCATTGAGTATATGCACGATCGAATGATCGATAGTATTTCGCTGCCAGACATAGCAGCAGAATTGGATATCAGTCAATACCATTTTTGTCGTTTGTTCAAAGAATCTATGGGTATATCACCTCATCAGTACATCATCCACAAAAGAATTGAGCATGGTCAGGAACTCTTGCTAAAAACTAATCATAAAATTGCTGATATTGCTCTAGCTGCTGGGTTTGCGAATCAAGGACACTTTTCTTATCACTTTCGGAAGCTAACTGGCACGACACCCAAGCAGTACAGCGAATCATAATTATTCCTGACATTACCATTTGCTCAACATAACCCAACTTAGCTTGATTTTCACAGGTTTTCAATTCACATTAACGATCGCTTACTGATGCCTTATCTCAACATCGCAAGAATAGATCACAATTAGCAAGAATATGAAATCATTCTCCTGAACCTATTTGGTAGGCTATCTCTAAGAGTAAATTTCGAGCTATTCGATAGATACTCCCTCAAATAATTTAACTAAGGATTTGAAATTCAAGATGAGTAATATCAAGATTGAAGACATCGCATTCACCGGAATTGTTGATTTGTCATTAGAAACAGCCGATGATGTCATCGGTGGTAGTCGCAACAAAGGCTATAGCTATGGTCGTGGCAATGAAGGTCATGGCAATAAAGGCTACGGTTACGGTAACGAAGGTCATGGCAACAAGGGCTATGGTTTCGGTTATGGTAACGAAGGTCATGGCAATGGTTACGGCAACGAAGATCGTGGCAACAAAGGCTATGGTTACGGTTATGGTAACGAAGGTCGTCGTGCATAACTAATAGTTCTAGATCTTTATTGATGGGGATGCCCCACCAATAAAGATCTAGTTACAGGATGTAGGGTGAACAGGTCTACTTTCTACACTCTCTGGTAACTAGTAGATGTTCAATCCGTTCGTTCGCGTTGGCGACAGCCTGCGGTTAGGCACAGCATCTGCCTGTAAAGAGAGACTTTTCCAACAGCCTCTAAACGAACAGCCGATCTTTGACCTCTGGATATAACGGAAACAGCCCATCAACACTATCTAGCCGTCCGTCATAAACCAACGCTGTTGCAATAATCAGCCTGTCAAACGGATCTTTGTGGACAGCCGATAAACCAACAGCTTTACAAGCAACTTCCGCATTTAACGGCAACAAAACAATATCCATTGGCTCCAACGCATCCCTAAACCAGTCCTCAGCAGCACAAGGCAACTCCAAACGTCCTCGCTCTTGAGCAAGTACAATCTCATAGCAAGAAATCGGCGATATTCCAACTCTTTCAGCCGTTTCAATCTCTTCTCGCCATGCTGCCGGAAACTTATTCCAGTCTTGAGTAGCCAACCAAAACCAAATATGGGTGTCTAAAACAATCATTTGAGACATTCCCAATCCTGCTCATCAACGATCGGACTCACGATATCTCCCAGCGTTCGCCCCTTTCCGGCAATAGATGGAGGTGCCACTCGACGACGCTTAACCACTGGCAATACATCATCTATCAATACTGTCACAATCACACGGGCAGAAGAAACCGCTGGTCTTTCTGTCAACCAATGAATTTGTCAATTTTCCATCGTTGCTTCATAGCTTTTTAGCATTTTTATTATCTCTAGCTACTAATCGGATTTCATAGTTATACGTTGATATCTACTAAATTGCCTGAATCCATTCCTTAACTTGATACTCTGTCCAGATTTGATTCACCCAATAAGGATCGGCTTCAATTAGGTTACAAACTTGCTGTTCGCTGGTGGCTTCATAAATACCAAAAACTCTAGTCAGGTCTTGAGTAGGTCCGATCGTGACCAAGATCCCATCGGCTTTTTGCTGTGCCAATCCCGCCAGATGTGCCTCTCGATAAGGTGTGCGTTTATTCACCACATCTTCGCAATAACTACCCCAAAGTACATATTTTGTCATGATTATTAGATTTTCTATATTAATCGATCAAACACAATTAAAGCATAGACTAAAGTTAGTCTATGCTTTAAAAAATTAATTAAGCTTTCAATAAGCTGACATCAATAATCCAGTTATCAACTATCAATTCTCGATTAATTATGTACCGGAAGTCCAAGAGTTAGCGTAGTCGATTTGGTCTTGGTTGAGACTGTCGATTTCGATGCCCATTGCTTCTAGCTTCATCCGGGCGATCTCTTTATCCACTGCAACAGGGATAGAGTGGATACCAGCGGTGAGTTTACCTTTGTTCTTAACTAGGTACTCACAAGCCATTGCTTGGTTGGCAAAGCTCATGTCCATAACTGCGCTAGGGTGTCCCTCTGCTGCTGCGAGGTTAACTAGGCGACCTTCACCGATGACGATGATCGATTTACCGTTGTCGAGTTTGTACTCTTCGGTAAAGTTACGCACGGTGTTAACACCAGTGGATTTGGTGGAGAGAGCTTTGAGATCGATTTCGATGTCAAAGTGACCGGAGTTACAAACGATCGCACCATCTTTCATTGCGTCGAAGTGTTCGGCGCGGATGATGTGCTTGTTGCCAGTTACGGTGATAAAGATATCGCCAACAACAGATGCTTTTGCCATTGTCATGACGCTATAACCGTCCATAACCGCTTCGATCGCCTTAGTAGGATCGATTTCAGTTACGATGACGTTTGCACCCATTCCACGGGCACGCATGGCGGTACCTTTACCACACCAGCCGTTACCAGCAACCACGATGGTTTTACCAGCGAGG
>JANNBD010000228.1:0-14105 GCA_031385105.1 Chamaesiphon sp. OTE_78_metabat_374 | reverse complement strand
CCATTCACCCAAATTTTCCAGTACGCATTCCCACTGTGATTTCATCATTTATCCGAACAACTAACAAAAATAAGAGTTGGGTGTGTTGGGTTTCATTCTTCAACCCAACCTACAGATCTATCCACCATTCACCATCCACCATCCACCATCCACCAATTCAAAGTCGTGCTGTACATTCGAGGATCAGCCGTTGATTTTCGATGGCGTGGGGCTGAATTTCTAGGGCGGAGCGAAAAGCCCTAATCGCCGCAGAATAGTTGCCCAGAGCGGCGTGACACAAGCCCAAACCGTGGAGCGCACCAAAATGGACAGGATTAAGCTCTATTACCATCTCACAATCAGCGATCGCGCGATCGTAATTTTTGGTCATAAACCGTAGAACCGCCCGTCGATTCCAAGCTTCGGCAAAATCTGGCAAAGCATCAACTAAATCGTCTAAGATCGAGTTGGCAGCGGTAACATCACCTGCTGATAGTAACCGTTCACTCTCCTCAATTTGTTCGAGCGGAATTTTGCCCTTTTGCCAAAACCAGATCCGCCAAAGTTGGCTGGTAGCGCGTTCTCGAATATTTAGATCGTTGCTTTTTAAATCCAAGAGTAATTTATCAATTAAATTCTGATTCATAATTTATATGGCTACTTACCCAGGTATTTCCAGCGAAGCTTTCAGACATCCACTCGATTTTCAAGCCGAACAAGCTTTGCGGAGTGTTCCAGGCTTCAACCTTGTGGCGAGCAAATTTGTGGAGCTGATCTACGAGCGTCCCCAACTAGTATACCTAATGGGCAATAGTATTCAAGTAGGCCCCAGGCAGTATGCGACTATTTATGGGATGTTCAGAGAGTGTGTGCGGGATCTCGATATCTATCCCGAACCGTCATTATTTGTCAGTCAAAATCCCCAGGTAAATAGCTATGCGATGGGACAAGAGCATCCATATATTGTGATCAATACGGGTTTATTGGATCTGCTCACTGATGATGAGATCAAGACTGTTTTAGCTCATGAATTGGGGCATATCAAATGTGGTCATACGATCTTGATTCAAATGGCGATGTGGGTAGTGAATGCTGCTTCTGTGATTGGTGAAATGACTTTTGGGCTGGGGAATATTGTCAGTAACGGGTTGATTGTTGCTTTCTATGAATGGCGACGCAAGGCTGAACTGTCATCAGATCGAGCAGCATTGCTAGTGATGGAAAATCCCCGCACAGTGATGACAACTATGATGAAAATTTCGGGTGGAAGTAACCGATTTATTGATGAATGCAGCCTCGAAGAATTTATTAAACAGTCGGAAAATTATCGCAATTTAGATGAAGATGGGTTGAATCAAGTATACAAAGCCTTGATGTATGCAGGCGTGAATGGAATGCTCAGTCATCCGTTTCCCGTCGAACGCATCCACTATCTCCAAGAGTGGGCAAATTCCAGCGAGTATCGAGATATTCGCAAAGGTGACTACGCACGAGTCACCGTAGAAACAACCAATACCGCTCCCACAGCCAGTGAATCCGAACGTCTCCGCCGCGAAATCGATGAACTTCAGCAGGAGATTGATCGACGTAAATCGCAGAATCGTTAGTGTCCCTAACTTGAGCGCGGCAAACGCTAACTACTCCGCTCACGAATCAAGCTTTGTAGGGTGTGTTACCGCGCTAGCGTAACGCACCATTTTTCAGCCAATGTTTTTTTCACTATCCTTCAGAGTAGAATCTAATCGCCAGGGGATAACTATAAACCTTGCCGTAGATCGTAAATATTGCGGCGATGATTGGCAATGAGAACGAGGCAAATCCCAGGATCGAAATTATCAGAAAATTAGGATAAGCAAGAAGAGTCGCAATTGTTCCGGCAATATTATTGTTAGCAGAAAGACCACAAACTGCCCCAAATATTCCAATTGCAGCTACCAGATATAAGGCAAGTGATGATTGAAAATTAAGTGCGGATTTCCCAGATTGATCGATTAAAGGATGGAGTTCTTTTGTTACCATCCAGACGATCCAGGTAATTGGAATCGAGATGATTGGTGAGATCCAAGCAATTAAGTGAATTATTGCTGCAATGATTCTAAATTTTAGGGGAATCTGGGTATTCATACTTTAGCTTCAGCCTTAGTAACTAAATGCGCCCCTGGTGCCCCATTTCGATAGAAGATATTAAAGGTATCAAAAGGAATTAATTGACCATTAGTTTGAGCCATATGAATACACGATCGCTTAACCGATCGCACATCAAAATTATAGGGATCGAGAAATTGAACAATCAGAATCCGAAACACATTTTCATAGGTTAAACCTTGAGGGACGGCAACTAATGGCAAACAACATAATAATTGTTCCATTTTTGTTGCTGACATTGCAGGTGAATTGCCCGTTGAAAATAGATCGAATAGCTTCTTTTTAAGCGTGTCATTTTGCTCGTAAACGATCGAATTGGGCATCAGCTTTAGAAAAGTACTCGGATCTACCAATCCCGCTAGGGGAATCACTTTACCATCAACTTTGAGGGCGTAGCCCATTGCCAAACAATCGGGGTGACAGGGTACAGGGAGGAGATCTTCAGATTTAAAATGAGGACTCTGTTCCAGAATCGATCGACGCACCGCAGTTAAGGGATATCGATCGACTTTGGGATCGAAACCTTCTAGTCTGCCAGCTACTTGAATCGGTTGAAACGTAACACCGCGCACGCACTTTTGGGCGAGGGCATAATCAATAATTTTGCCCAGTTCACTATCATTCAATCCTTTCTTGACAGTGACGACTAAAGTAGTCGAGATGTTAAATTCATTTAGGTGATCGACCGCCCGTTGGCGCATTTGTCGCAAATCTGCCCCACGCAACTCCCGCAGTGCTTTTTCTTCAAAACTGTCAAATTGCAGATAAACTTCCACCCCAGGCTGATATGCTGCCAATCGTTCGCAAAATGATCGATCGGTCGCAATCTTGATCCCATTGGTATTAATCATCAAATGCTTGATCGGTTTAGTTTTAGCTAAATCTAATACCTGGAAAAACTCAGGGTGAATCGTCGGTTCGCCGCCACTCAACTGGACGATATCTGGTTCACCTTCATTCGCTACCACGGCATCGAGCATCAGCTCGATCTCAGCTAAACTACGATGGTTACGAGCGGTATTTGTCAGCCCAGATACTTCAGCAGCTCCCGAATCGGCATAACAAATCGGACAATCTAGATTACAGCGATCGGTAATTTCTACCAGCGTCACACAGCTATGCTGCTCATGATCTGGACACAATCCGCAGTCATAAGGGCAACCACGCTCGATCGGGGTATTAAAATGGTGGGGCATGTCTCCAGGCTTAATGAAGTCCTGACAGAGCTGATAGTACTCAATATCATCGGCGATCAATACCTCCTCCCGCCCGTGGGTGAGGCAATGCTTCACTAAATACACCGCTTCATCCCGAAAGATAATCTTGGCTTCGACTTTTTGCAAACACTGGGAGCAAATACTATTCGTCAAGCCATAAAACAGGTAGGGGCGGGTAGGCATGAATTTAGGAAATAGGGCTAGTTTTTAAAAAGCAACGGCACTCAAACCGCCAATTTTGGTTCAAATCAACCGCCGCATTGCCGATCGATAATAAACCAATCCTAGCAGACAGGCGATTTGAATTGCACTCATACCCAATAAAGGATGAAAATCAGGTTTGATAAAATCGATCGCCCATCGAAAGCTGAGATAACAAATCATATAAAAGCGAAATAAATCTCCTGGCAACATTGGCTGATGCTCGCGATACCGGAGATAAATTAATAAACCCACTAGAAAAATCACCTCATAAAGTTGAGTCGGATGACGATAAATACCATCGCCAAAATCTACTCCCCAGGGTAGAGATGTATTGATACCATAGGTTTGATCGCTCAATCCAGTTAGGAAACAGCCAACTCTACCGATCGCCGTTCCCATAATTAATGGGTAAGCAAAAACATCCCCTGTCGCGGTTTCGATCTTGAGTAATTTTTTGGTTACTTCCACCCCAAAAGTTGCGCCAAGTAATGCCCCCACAATTGTTTTCCCCCCAATGAGCAGCATCCCTAACCCAACAGATCCATTCCACAATAGATCCAAATGTTGCAAAATGGCGAGCAGCTTCGCCCCCACCATCCCACCAATTAAACCACCTGCAATCACAACTCCTCGCTGTGCCGAGGCGATTGAGTTTTGCCGAAACCGCCGCAATGCCAAGCGGAGTGAGACAAAATAAGCCAAACTCTCAAACACTGGATGGGGATGAAGCTTGAGCGTGCCGATCGTTAGATAAACAGGAAATTCCATGCACTATAATTTTTCCCAATCATAGAGCAATGTGATCCCCTCCGTGATGCGGCACAAACGAGTAATCCCTCAGCAGATAACCCAATTCACCCAGCTTTGAGGGTTGGGAACTATCCCAATTTAGCGCGAACGACTAGAGCGGTGATATTATCATGACCATTGTATTCGTTGGCAAAGTCGATTAATCGCTCGACTCCATCTTGGAGATTAGAATCAGGCGCAAGCATAGGCGCAACATTCGTCAGCCAATAGTTCTCTAGCAGTTGATTATCAGTTAAACCATCCGAAGCCAGGAGAATCAAGGTATCTTCCTGAAGTTCAAAGAATCTGATCTCTGGGGCGATATAATTGCGATCGCGTGGCCCGATGGCTTGAGTCAATTGATAAGAGTCAGGGCGACCATAGGCAATCTCAGGATCTACTCCCCGTAAAATTTGTTGCTGTCCGACTTCATGATCGAGGGTAAGCTGAATCAAACCCTGAGTCGGCGTAATCCCATAACAGCGCGAGTCACCAACATGAGCGATCGCAATGTCCCGATCTTGGACTAATACTAGTACCAAAGTAGTCCCCATCCGACCACTGCCATGCGCTGAATTTTGCTGATTGACTTCAAACACCGCCTCATTAGCCGCGACGATTCCTTCCCTAATCGTTTGTTCATCAGGCAGCGTATCTTCCCACCGCGTCGAAAAATACTCCCGCAACGAATCTACCGTCATCGAACTGGCGATTTCGCCGCCAGCATGTCCCCCCATCCCATCACAGAGAATATACAAGCCTTTTGCCGAGACACTTTTACCTTTGGGGCTGTGCTGGGATTCTACCCGACTGACTATCCCGAAACAGTCTTCATTGTGTTCGCGTTTGCGCCCAACGTGAGTACAAGCAGCATCTTCCAAATTGAGCAACTTTTGCGGTAAAGCTGTGGTTGGTGCCTCTTGGGGACTGCTTAAATCGGCTGAAGCTGAGGATGGCAAAGGTGAACTCAGTTGCTTTGGTTCTAGCTCGTAAGCAATCTGCTGGAGTTGCAGCTTGACAACTTCGACTTCGACGAGTTCGCCAGTGTGAATTGATTCCAGCAGGCTGTCCAAGGAGGGCGATGGCGGGTGGTTGGATCGATCGAATAGAGTTCTCCACATTTGAGCGAGATCGGCAAGCTGGAGCTGCTTATCGACCGACTCTGGGTACAATCGCTGAAAGCAGACTCGCGCATCTTCGTCGAGAATTAAATTCCCAACTTCTAAGAGGCTTCGTCGCATTTGCCACGGTTCAAGGGAGATCCATAACCTAAGGGTGTAGTCTAACCAGTAAATAACTTGTGAGGATGGAATCTCTGGATCGTTCCAGCGATCGAGTAGCAAAGTCCAATCATTCCGATCTTCGACGATCGTCACGGTTTTGCCATCATTATCCCAGGTATCGTGAATAGTCGGGACTGTCCCAGGCAGACTTACTTGGAGCGCGATATAAGCCTGAGCTACTTTGGGAATGCCGTGACTATTCCAAAAGTGCCGCTGTGGATAAACCTCTGGTGCAGAATACTCTGAGGCAGAGGCTGTGTCCAGGTTAGTATCGTCTGATGTGGCGAGTTGTTGCTCCATTAAGGTCTCCAGGGGGGAATTAGCTAAAGGTTGACAATCGATTACCCGTACTTGACTGGAATCATTTTGCGTCAGCAGTTGAATGACGACAGGATCGACCAGTTTATAACGGTGGTGAGGATCGAGGTATGTAGTGGGGAGGGCTGTTGATGTCGTTGCGCTGATTTGGGATTCGATGATTGTTGGCACAGCAGCTCGATTGGCGGATCGATCGTCGAGCGGATCGATCGTACTCAAGTTGACTACGGTTGAGATCGCTGATTCTTCCCCAATTTCACTAGCTGTTGCACCTGGGGTTCGTTCAATAATCGCCCACAAATAAGCTTCACTCTCAGTCGCAGCTCTGGTTGGGAGGCTTGATTGAGATTGCGAGCAACTGTTGAGATCGGTGCTTACATCATGTCCACAACTGTCACAGGAAGCTGGATCGAGTGACTTGCCACAATCTTGACAAAAGTTGTGGTGCTGTGGGTTTGCTAATTGACAGTGGGAGCAGGTAAGCATAGAAGAGATATGATGAGCAACCTCACAACGGGTAGAAAAAAGAGAGAAAACTATGCCCTTTGACTTGCGGTAGTTGGCTTTGTCTTGTTGAGGGGAGAATCCTTATAAGACTAATAATTTATCAAGATTGAATCTAGTTTGCCATGTACTAGTCGCCGATCGATCTAAATCTATCAAAATAAGTATCCAGATCTATCTATATGCTTCCCATTTGACTGATCAAAATTAACAATTTAAAAATTAGACGTTATGCTTTGGGCTTTATGCTTTCTAAAGCCTAATCTCTAAAGCCTAAAGCCTAATCTCTAGAGCCTAAAGCCGAATTTTCATCCGGCATCGATTGTAACATGCCCAATCCCAAATCATCGTTAGATAGAGATTTCGTTTCCAAGAAAGCAATTGTCTCCTTGCTGCCTGGATTTTGACGGGCTTTGCCTGTCAATCCAGACGCGATGATCAGTCCACAATAACCTTTAGTTTTTTGGCTCCGCTGATGCCACTCTTTTTGTACGGCAATCTGGACAGCACTTTCAGGATAGAATTCACCAAAAAGTTGCATTTCACCGTCGGCTAACTGAAGGATTCCCAGTTCAAAACTAGCTCCATCAGGATCGGCGATGGGGTTGAAGCAAATGCCCTGCAATCCCCCTGCTGATTGAATTCGATCGACAATTTCAGTCGCTTTCGATCGAGTAGTTTGGATTGTGATGATTGGTAGCCCAGCCCCAACTGCTGTGACTGCGCTAGTCTGATGATACATCACCGATTTTCGCGTCGATTCTACCTGATCCCACGACATGATGCCCAGTTTAATAAATGAGTCATCAGGAATCAAATCTTCTTGAATCTGCAATTCCAACGGATCGAACTCACTATCACCACCAGCTTCCATTGCCAAATGCATTTGCAACAATTCGGCTGATAGTTCCGGTAAAGTGGCAACAGTTACTGATTCGATCTGTTCGGTGTCAGGAAACTTCACCTTAATTCGTTTAGTCAAACTGGGTAAATCGTTGGCTTGGAGTTGCCGCTTAAACGCAGTTAGAAACCCTTTGAGTGCAGCTAAGGCGATGCAGGCAGTGATCGCCTCTTCTTCATACAAGAAGGGGCGCATACCTTCCATTGGGTGAATATTGCCAAAGACAGGCTCGATTAATTTTGCAGGAAGACTAGCAATCTGACGATCGAGAGTAGGCGCACTGCGCCCAGACAGAGACTCTCCCAACGGCTCAAAAGTCACAAATATGCAATCTTGAGCGAGAAAAGCCGATTCCATCTCCGTGGCATCGTCATCATTGAGAGCCATCGATCGAAATCGTTGGAGTGATTCTACCGATCGATAGAGTAATATCCCGTATTCCAGCCCCAACATCCCCATCACTGAGACATAGATCTTGTCAATATCCCAGTGATTTAATTCGATCGAGATGATCTCATAATCAGCTAACATCTCCCAGGGCGCAACAGCCCAGAGCGCGCTGGCTTCTGCCTTGAGTAGATCCAGATATTTGCGGGGTAATTTGGGCGTAATCACTCCAGACATCTCCGCAAATCGATGAAATAATTCATCGATAATTGGCAATTCTGGGACATATTCGATCGCAATTTCTAGATCTTGGAGCACGCCCCGCAGATAAAATTGCAACTGGCGATCGCGTACAATAATTTTCTGAGGGCGGGCTGGCTGGGACGGAGCTTGAGGAGCTTCCATCGCCTTAATCAGTGCCCTGACGATCGCTTCCGATCCCATTTTTTCACTGACTACTTCCATCGATCGTACCAGACAGTCCACCCCATCTACCCAGACAATTAGTTCGCGCAGTTGGTTGTCTTCAAATTCTGACTCATCAATTGATCGTGCCATCTTACGCCGATCTCCCTCCCAAACTGTTGACAATTGGGGAAGTTGATGGAGTCGTCGTTGGGTGGAAGGACTAATCGCCGTCATAAGTCAGTTGGGAGTTCGCAAGTTCGCAAGTTCAAGATACACCGCAGGTTGGTAATACTTGAGCAATCAAATATATATCCATACTAGACGAATGCGAGAGCCTCATCGATCGAGATGCCGTTCAGCCATCTAGAAATTATGGCAATAAACGTTACATTTTCTCTCAACCCCCAACTCCTGGTTACGAACAGTTAACATAGATATTAGGTTTGAATTTGTTTAGATCTTAATTTCAGCGATCGTTCACCCTTGGAGTTTGTCCCCACCATGACTGAAGTAATTACCCCTACCAAACCCAGTAAGCCCAGCATCCAAATGACTGATAGTGCCCAAGCGCACGTACTAGCGTTGCGAGCAAAGCAAGGCAAAGATCTTTGCTTGCGCGTTGGCGTGCGCCAAGGTGGTTGTTCGGGAATGTCATATGTGATGGATTTTGAAGATCCGAGCGAGATTCGCACAGATGATGAAATTTGTGACTATGACGGCTTCAAACTAGTCTGCGATCGCAAGAGCATGTTATATGTATACGGTCTAGTACTTGACTACAGCGATGCCATGATCGGCGGTGGATTCCAGTTTACCAACCCCAATGCTGCCCAAAGTTGTGGCTGTGGCAAGTCTTTTGCAGTTTAATGACGTGGATAGTGAATAGTAGATAGTGGATCGAACTCAATACCGGATTCTTCCACAGAGCCAACTTATTCACTATTCACTATTCACCATCCACTATCCACTAACTAATGACTGAAACCAAAGCGATCGATCCCAATCAATTATTTGATGATGCCATCAAAGCATATCAAGACGGTGAAAGTCCGGCTAAACTGATCCCAATTTTCATTAATGTCTGTAACAAGTCACCAAAATTAGATAGTGCCTGGACTTGTTTATCGTGGTTGTATCTACTTGACAACAAACCACAACTAGCGAAAAAAGCTGCAATAAAATCGATGAAAATCGATTCCTTTGATGCTCAAACGCGAATCAATCTTGCGGCGGCAATGTTGGAACTCAAGGAATCCGGTGTGCGAGAACATATCGAGCTAGCAAGAAGTCTCGTCGAAGCGGCACCAGAAGTTAGAGATCAGGTAACGATCAACTTTAAAGATGGTTTTGCCCGTAAGCCTGAATGGGCAAGCCTCAAACGGATTGAAAAGCTGATCTTTGAAGACTAGAATTTGGATTTAGTAAAACTGTCCTATTCAATTTCGGTAGGGGTGATTCATGAATTACCCCTACCGAAATTGAAATCTCAATCTCTAAAAATGTTAGACACCAAAACTCAATTAATCGGATTAAAAGCCGACAGATTTCGTCATCCCCTAGACTTAGAAGCCACAACGAGTCTACGCCGACTTCCAGGCTTGGACTTATTGGTGCGGAACTTAGTTGGCGGAGCTACTGAAGATTTCTTACATCTGAACAATATTGCTTCTAGTGTGCTGATTGGCAAACAGCAGCTCCCGCACATTTATCAATTGCTCGTCGAAGCCTGCCAGATTCTCGATCTAGAAATTCCCCAGCTCTATCTCAAGCAGAATCCAGCCCCAAATGCCTACACAATGGCAGTACGTGGCAAGAAACCCTTTATTGTCATCCACACCTCCTTGGTGGATTTACTCACCCCTAGCGAACTGCAAGCGGTGATCGCCCACGAATTGGGACATCTCAAGTGCGAGCATGGAGTCTACCTCACCCTGGCAAATCTGATCGTGATGGCGACGGGTGGATTGGTGCCTGGCATTGGTAACTCGATCGCCCAAAATCTCCAAGCTCAGATGCTCCAATGGTTACGCTGTGCTGAATTTAGCTGCGACAGAGCCGCGCTCCTCGTCAGCCAAGATCCCAAAACAGTCGTTTCCGTCTTGATGAAACTTTCTGGCGGTTCCCCCCAATTAGCACCACTGCTAAATGTCGATGCGTTTCTCGATCAGGCTCGTGCCTATGAGGAGATTGGCAGCAGTGATTTTGGCAAAATGCTCACATCCATGCAAACAGAGCAACTCAGCCACCCAGTTCCAGTTTTGCGAGCAAAGGAGATCGATCGCTGGGCACAGACAGATAATTATCAGTACTTGCTAAATAACCCCACTGTACGTTATGATGAGCAAGCTATAAATAAGGGCGACTGGCGGAATTGGTAGACGCAGTTGACTCAAAATCATCCGCGCAAGCGTGTCGGTTCGAGTCCGACGTTGCCCATAGCAACGATTACCAACAATAAAGCCCAAATCTAATTCAGGTTTGGGCTTTATTGTTGGCAATCTTAACTGGAAAGCTCAAACTGTAGAGAACGGGCGTGGGTGTAAAATATGGGGGATAGTTAAGGGTTGAATACGAAATTAGTAGAGTCTCTAGTTCAAGTAATTGAAGCTCTGCCTTCAGAAGATTATCTGCTGTTGCAAGGAAAGCTTGCCGATCGCAATATTCAAAAAACTGAGGGTGTATGTGGCGGATATGCTCGAATCCGCAATACTCGAATTCCGGTTTGGACGATCGTTTCGTTCCACAATCAAGGTGCAGATGAGGCAGAATTACTCCGAAATTTTCCTAGTCTAACTCTATTTGATTTGGCAGCTACCAGGGCTTACTATGCAACCCATCAGGCGGAAATCGATTCTCTTATCAGAGAGGCTCCGCCAACGGCTGATTGCTTCCCATAATGAGGAAGATCTGACGAATGGCTAAGTCAAAAGCTATTCGTCGTTCGAGAGTATTTGCGATAATTGAGGGAATTGTGGGTTAAGTCACACTGAACAAAACCCAAATCTGCACAAGGTTTAGGCTTTATTTTGTGATAGTATCAGTGGTTGCCAAAGCAATATAGACCGTAAGTTTGATGTTATTGACCACACCCACTTGGAGCAGCCTTGCCGATCGATCTTTAGCTGGAGCGATATTGACTAGAGATGAAGCCTTGTCAGTGCTTGAGGCAAAGGATGAGGTGTTGTTGGATCAAATTGCTGCTGCTTATCGAGTCCGCCGTCACTATTGGGGAAATCGAGTGAGGCTGCATTATCTCCTGAATGCTCAGAGTGGGATGTGTCCAGAGGATTGTCATTACTGCTCCCAGTCCAAAATCTCCACCGCCGAGATTGAGAAATATCCACTGATGGCACAGTCCAAGATTCTGGATGCAGCTAAACGCGCCGCCGAACTCAAGGCTGGTACTTTTTGCATGGTGATTTCTGGTCGATCGCCTAATGAAGCTACTTTTGGTAAAGTATTGGAAGCTGTGCGGGAAGTCAAAGCAAACTACGATTTGAAAGTTTGCGCTTGCTTGGGCTTATTAAGTGAGGAACAAACTCACCGCCTCGCCGAAGCTGGAGTCGATCGAGTCAATCACAATCTCAATACGTCTGAAACCAATCACGCTAGTATTGCGACTACGCATACCTATGCCGATCGAGTTGAGACGGTCAAAAATGTTCATGCAGCAGGCATCACCACCTGTTCCGGCGGGATTCTGGGGATGGGCGAGTCAGATGATGATGTGATCGATTTAGCCCTGTCCCTGCGGGAATTAGGCGTGACTAGTGTACCGCTAAATTTTTTGATTCCGATTCCTGGGACTAAGTTTGCCGATATTAAGCAATTAACACCCCAGCAGTGCTTGCGAATTCTTTGTTTATTCCGGCTGTTATTACCCGCTCAAGAAATTCGGATTGCTGGTGGACGGGAAGTGCATTTGCGATCGCTCCAACCATTAGGATTATATGTTGCCAATTCAATTTTTGTCGGCGATTACCTAACTACTCCAGGTCAATCGGCAACTCAGGATTGGGATATAATTTCTGATATGGGATTTGTATTAGAAGCTGCCGATGGCTCACCTGTAGGTCGATAAAAATCAATTTTGGATGGTTAGCGATGACTACCACTTCTCAACCTAAAATCTTCACGCTTGAAGAGTTTTTGGCAATGCCAGAAACCAAGCCAGCAAGTGAATTCATTGCTGGATCGATCGAACAAAAGCCCATGCCTCAAGGACAACATTCGCGGTTACAGCTCAAACTTTGCAATTTAGTAAATGATGTCGCTGAAGCCGCCGAAATTGCGATGGCACTGCCAGAATTGCGGTGTACATTTGGCGACCCACTGGCGATTCGCCTACCACTGGGCAAGAGATCAATTGTGCCGGATGTTGCCGTATTTCGCTGGGAACGCATTCCTTTTGAGCCTGATGGCGATATTGCTAATGTGTTTGAAATTGCCCCTGATTGGACGATTGAAATCTTATCTCCCGACCAAAAAGATACCAAGGTAATTCGGAATATTTTGCATTGTCTCAATCACGGTACCAGTCTGGGCTGGCTGATTTATCCAGACGAGCGCATCATCCTTGCTTTTCCTGCAAATCAGAGTCCGGTGGAGTTATCAGGTAGCGATCGATTACCTGTTTTATCTGGGCTAGATTTGAGCGTTAGCGTTGATGATATTTTTGGTTTGCTAAGAAGTCCAGGCAAGGCATTAGATTAGCCTGTGATTATTCCACCTGAAACAAGAGAGTGATCCGTTGAATTCCAGCATCGACATATCGACTAAAACTGATATTTGGTAATCCGGCAAAAATCCCATCGCTGAATGATTTTACTAGCGGCTGTTCTTGGAGTTTTTTTGGTAATAGGGAGTTGACTGTTTGCCAATCACTGTAGAGATAGCCAAATTCAGTAGCTGTTAATAGATTAGCTCCGCGCTGATATCGATCGCTATCCAACACTGACTGTTGATCTACGGCTTTGAGTGTGGCATCCATTGCGGCGACAGAGCTGGCAAAAATAGTGTATTTGTCACCGATATTCGTATGTACCCCAGCAACTTCAGCGACTAGTCGAGCGGTGTTGGAACTTGTTTCTGTGACTAGTTTTGTCCAGCCGACTACCTGTTTTTCTGACCAGGGCAGTAGCCCAACGTTATAGCCTGCCAGACTAGCTAATTGATCGAAATAGCCGATCGCCTCATCCACTCGTTCGGGCTGGGTACGTTCGGCGATAAACATCCAGTCAGTGGTAGTTTGAGTTGGGTTGGGAATGGCGGCGATCGCATACTCACCCGTTGTCCAACTGAGGATATTTTGAGTCAGGTTGATACCTAACTGTTTGTCAATTGCGGCGATGGTTTGGTCGAGAGTAGGTATTAAGAATTTAAGCTCAGGTAAAATGGTAGTCAATTGCTGTTGCCAATGGGCTAGATCTGTTCCGGCGATCGCAATTTTGCTCTGATTAGGTAGATATTTGAGCGTATTAACTAATTTGGGTGGAGTAGTGATTGATGGTGAATCTACAACTACTGGATCGGGAGTAGTTGGGTACAGTGACAGATCGGCGATCAAGCCTTGTCTGTCAACTCCGATATTGATGCCAGCCAGTGGATATTTTGCGCCAGCTTCTTTACCTAGCCAACGTTTCAAGTCTGGTAAACGGGCGTAGCCGATGCCGACTTTATGGTGACTATTAGCGGCTACGACTTGCTGATAATCTGGATTGTCGAGCAGGCTCAGACGTGGCGGTTGGAGATTGTCGATGGCTTCCCGTAAGACTTGGGGGTGATTGGCAAAGAGGATATATCGATCGTTGACAATCGCACTGGCGATCTTGTCTCGACGATTATCCGCAAGTTTTACGCCTTGATATGTTTCAATTTTTAATTTGTTATCAGCAATTTGTCGATCCCACCAGGCTTGAATGAGCCGATTGCTAACTTCGGGATTGCGACTACTCAGGACGGCTAAATATC
>JANNBD010000215.1:0-3271 GCA_031385105.1 Chamaesiphon sp. OTE_78_metabat_374 | reverse complement strand
CTCACGTTGAATAGTATTTTGAAGTGGGTTTAGAGGCTATTCTCTTCGGTTTATACTGGTATAATTCATCGTCCACTATTCACTATCCACTCACCACACAAGGGTCTAATTTTTCACTGGGAAAGAAGTACTATTTCCCAGCATAAGGCAGTGAAGAGTGGTGCAGTACGATCCGCAGCTTGCCATTATCATCTTTGACGAACTGCCAAGTTTTATCAACTGTTGTTACCTTACCCTCCTTATTGGTAATCATCACATTGCCCATTGAAGTAGCAGTATTGCCAGAAATATAGACCGCTGAATTCTTGATCTCTACTTTCCGCCAGCCATTTAAGGCAAAGCCTTTGTCCTTTGGAAAAGCGGAGTCGCCCCCAACAAAGTAAGCCAAAGCTCCAGCACGGGTAGTGCGGAAAGTCTGGGGAGCAACAGTAAGTGTGGGCTTGAACAGGACAGGGCCGAATTGATAACCGTATGCTCCATCAATTACTTTGCCAGCCAAGGCTTTTGCCGCTTGAATCCCCTTCGTGTCGTATGTTGTAGAAATAGCTACTAATGCGTCTCCCCAAGCTTTTTGAGCCGCCAAGACCTCACCCTCAGAGATCGCTCTATTGACAACCGATTTTGTCAGCATTGAAGGAGCCGAGACTGGATTATTAGAGTCAGCAATAGATGGCTGAACAATAGAAAAGGTACCAGCGATAACTGTGGCAGCAGTAAAGAGGATTGAAATGCTAGTTTTTATGAGATTCATCGATAAACATTAAATTTTTCTGCGTTTATTCTCTCATAAATCATGACTACAAAATTTTATTTATTGTCACTAGTTTAGTAAATGATCATCTTAGGTTTCTATCTATTATCTTTAGCCAAATCCCTTTTTAGTTCCATATTGAACTGTTTTAAATTCCAGTTTATTACTGCCTGGATGATAGAGAGTATAACTAGCTTTGCCTTCAATTCTGCCGACAGAACCTACCCCAACAATTCGCCGTGGACTCAAGACAGTCGGAGTTGGATCGGTCAATTTATCTAATGTTTGAACTTGACTATTCAGACTAGCCGATTCAATTTTGTATTCAAAAGCCAATCCTGAGCGTCCACAAAATAATTGATTTACATCCATCCGCGATAACCGATCGATCACCTGAATTGGATCGATCGTCGGTGTCAATTCATCACTAACTGAGATCGAGCTGCCATGAATCAAAAAGCAATCTAGTTCGACAAACCCAAATTCTAAAGTACGCACCCATTCTAGAGTAGTTGAATCGATCACATCCCACAGCATTTTTGTCATGTTAATGCCATATCGATCGATCAATTCAGTTGGCTCCCCTGTCCGCCCCAAGGCATGAAGAATCAATATTTGTTCTTCCCACCACCCTTGACAAACTAGTGGTGTTGGTTCGCCTTGACGTGGCTGCTTAATTCTGTTGACAAGTCGATTACTCTGATCTGTTGGGCCGATAATATCGCCGATTAAATAGAAATTTTTCACCTCCTGACGCGACTTTCGTAAGTCTGCTACCACTGCTTCATATGCAGCTAAATTACCCTCAATTCCACTTGCGATCGCCCACATTTAGATTACACTTATTGCTTACTTGTACTGAGCTTCGATCACCGCACGATTAAAATCGTCGCTCATGTCGCAAAGTCCGCCTTCGCGGACTAATATGTCAGTCCGCGTAGGCGGACTTCGCATCACCAGCGGCGTTTTTATTCTCCTGGGGGAGAGGCTCCGCCAACGGGGGTTCCCCCCGAATAAAAAAACGACAAGACAGTCGCGGTTTTAACCGCTGACTATTTCGCACCGCGAAATGTTACCGTTCGCACACATGAGTCGGATCTTCGGCACGTTCGGCATATTCCAAACCCTGCGCGAGTCGCCATGCAAAAATAGGCGGTAGCCCGTTATCGATGATCGCCTGACAGGTGCGTTGATAATCGTACTCCACCTCTCGCAGCGTGGTTAATTTATCATCAGTATCATAAATTACATAAGTCGCATTCGGGCGACCGTGGCGTGGTTCGCCGACAGAACCTGCATTGATAATCTGCTTCAGCGGGGCGGTAAATTGTTTAGTCGAACTTCCCTCTGGCTGTTGAACTTTCACAGCCAATTGTCCAGCATCGAGTGTCCGCACATAGGGCACATGAGTATGTCCACAAAACAGCACATCGGCACCCGTCGCCATCACCCGCTCTAATGCCGTAAAAGCATTGACTTCCGGCATCAAATACTCATGTTGATTGTGAGGGCTACCATGTACAAAGCAAAGATTCTCCTCACGTAGGCTCAACGGCAATTGAGCAAGGTATTCGCGCACTTCGGGATGAATTTGGTCATTTGTCCAGTCGTGCGCCTTCTTGCCCCGCTTCTCTGCCAAAATCGATGGATAGCTACATTCGCAAGCATTCAAACCTTCGACGATATCTTCATCCCAACAGCCTTGAACTGTGGGAATATCTAGAGATCGAATCATCTCAACTACTGCATTCGGATGAGGGCCATAGCCAACTAAATCGCCCAGGCAAAAGATTTTATCTGCTCGTTGTTTATCGATGTCGGACAATACAGCATTCAAAGCTTCATAGTTACCATGAATGCAAGATATTACGGCTATTTTCATACTAGTATTTTCGCTGGTGATTCGGTTGATAATTGGGATTTAATTTGCTCTTGATAATAAGCCAATGCCTGATCGTCTAAGCTACAGTCTGCCAACGTTTCCATAATTAATTGAGGTTGCAAATTATTTCCGACAACTTCCAATCCACTAAATCGGGTCGGTCTACCTATTGATACTGGTGGTAGCGGCAATTCAAAATAAGTACAGTCAGGAAAACCTATCCCAAAGCTGAAATAAAACGATCGACCATCAACGATCTCAAAGATACCTTTAGCTCTAGCGACTTGACCATAGGCTCCCTGAATTAATTCATCCCAGAATATGTTCAGACTAGCTGGATCTAGAACTTCTCCTGTCAATCCAAAGCGGGGGGATGCGGTGAGTGAAACACTGTTCTCGGTGACTTCGCTGATGAGAGCTTGAGTCGCCCAATCGTGATATTCACTTTGGGTTAAACCTTTGGGAACGATCGCAATTCGCTGACAAAATTCGAGATCTACAGGCAATTTCAGTGAGGCTAAATCCAATTGCGGCGCAATCTCCACATATAGCGGCTGGATTTCGGCTAGCTGTGTCCACGATGCGCCAGCCGAGATCGGTTTGACGTGAGGAGATGTAGCTGTAATATAGGTGAGATC
>JANNBD010000196.1:0-7744 GCA_031385105.1 Chamaesiphon sp. OTE_78_metabat_374 | reverse complement strand
GTCTAATTGGTTCGGCGATGGGAATTCGCCCCCAGCGCAGTGGCAAAGCAACCAATTTTGGCGTGAGCGTACTAATGATTTTTGGTTATTATTTTTTGATGTTTGTTTGCCAAGCTTTGGGACAGGCGGAGATCGTATCGCCATTTTTAGCTGGATGGCTGCCGACTTTTATCGGTTTAGCAACTGGTGGCTGGCTAGTTTTACAAGCAGCCAAATAATCCCCACCCCTAAGCGGTTAAACTGGTAACGGAATCACTGCAATACGCCCACTATGTCCATACCTGCAATTCAATGGTACCCTGGCCACATTGCCAAAGCCGAACGTCAACTCCAGGAACAGATCAAGAAAGTTGATGTTGTGCTGGAGGTACGGGATGCGCGGATTCCATTTGCGACTTATCATCCCCTGCTCAAGACGTGGATTGGTAATAAGCATAAGTTACTAGTTTTAAATCGGGTCGATATGATCCCGCCAGCAGTCAAAGACCTGTGGACAGAATGGTTCTTATCCCAGGGCGAACAGCCATTTTTTGCTAATGCTCAACAGGGTACTGGAGTAGTGGCGATCTCCAAAGCGGCTCAGTCAGTCGGTGTGGCGATCAATGAAAAGCGAAAAGAACGCGGTATGTTACCCCGTCCAGTTCGCGCGGTAGTGATTGGCTTTCCCAATGTGGGTAAATCAGCACTGATCAATCGACTAGTCAACAAACGAGTAGTCGAAAGTGCCAGACGCGCTGGTGTGACCAGATCCTTGCGCTGGGTGAGAATTTCCGATCAATTAGAACTATTAGATGCGCCAGGGATTATTCCTGGACGGTTGAGCGACCAATCAGCCGCGATCAAACTAGCAATCTGTGATGATATTGGTGAGGCTGCATATGACAGGCAGGGCATGGCAGCAGCATTTATTGAACTATGTCAAGAAATGGGCTATGTAGCCGCATTAAATGCCCGGTATGGTTCAATTCCAACAACATTGAGCGGGGAAGAATACCTGCATCATCTCGCCGATGAGAAATATCGCGGCGATTTGGAACGAACATCTCATCTGATTCTCAATGATTTTCGGACTGGTGTGTTGGGAAATATTCCTCTAGAGCTACCAACTAAAATTCAGGTTTAATTAATAGGAACATTGGTAGCTCTTTCTGGTATATTAAGAAACAATAAATAATCAATTTTTAATATTTAAGCTTACTAAGTACACATAAATTTAGCAAAGATCAGCAGCCTAAGCCCCTCCTTTAGGTAAATTGTATTGAGAAGGGAGATTTAGTGGATGCATTTTCTCCTACGGTCGAGGCTGTTGCACTTGGCGTTAGCCTGCCGGAGGCAAAGCAAACGCGACCGTACTGCCAACGGACGGGTTTCCCGTCCATAAAAAGGCACCAAGCAGACCCCATTCTCAAAAACCCAGCTATTCTCTTAGCGGAGATGCTCCGCCAACAGTTATCAATTATCAATTATCAATTATCAACTACTTAACGAATGCATATTGCGTGGCTGGGAAAGAAAACGCCTTTTTGTGGCAATGTTACCTATAGTCGAGAAATTACTGGAGCTTTAACTAATCGTGGGCACAAAGTAAGCTTCATGCATTTTGGTGATACAGAAGTTGGTGGCGATGAGGTGCCATTACCATTTCTTTTCACATCTCAAATGTTTACGATTCCCACAATTAGAGCTAAACGAATTCTGGAAAGATCGCTCCGACGGCGCAAGCCAGATATCGTTCATGCTTCCCTGAGTCTATCGGCTCTCGATTTTCTGTTGCCAGAAATTTGTCAAGAGCTAGATTTACCGCTGATTTCAACGTTTCATACTCCCTACGATGCCAAGCGGAGAAACGTTACTTCAACGAGTCAGTTTTTAGCCTATCAACTATACGCGCCATTTTTGGCTAAATACGATCGAACGATTATTTTCTGCGAAGAACAGCAAGATTTATTAGTTAAATTGGGCGTGTCACGCGATCGAATTACGGTGATTCCCAATGGCGTAGATGACCTCAAATATACACCAGGTTCCAGCAATGTCAGAGCTGAATTTAACGCCAAGCAAATTTACGTTTATCAGGGGAGAATTTCAACTGAAAAGAATGTTGAATCCTTGCTGAAGGCTTGGAAATATTGCAATATGCGCGACCACGGTTGCAAACTATTATTGGTCGGCGATGGCCCACTCAAACCAAATCTTGAACAGTCGTATGGACTCGAACATGGCGTAGTCTGGCTGGGTGCGATTCGCGATGATGCGCGGCGGATCGAAATTCTACGCGGTGCGGACGTATTTATTCTCCCTTCTCTAGTTGAAGGTCTATCTCTTTCGCTCCTAGAAGCAATGTCCTGTGGTGTCGCTTGTATCGCCACAGATGCAGGTGCAGATGCTTCGGTGATTGCCGATGGTGCTGGCATCGTGATCAATACTCAAGGTGTATCTGGACAACTTCGGACAATCCTGCCGCTGATTCGTGAACACAAAGCATGGCGAGATGCTCTAGGCAAATCTGCCCGCAAACGAGTATTGGATAGTTATACTCTCACAGGTAATGTCGATCGAATCGAACATCTCTACAGTGAAATTCTTGCTCCAGTTAGAGCTGTTGGCTAGATTTTAGGCTGTCTACTCTAGAGAGAATGCTCGTTGCTCCATCTGAAAACGTTTAACCTCAAAACAATGCCACAGATATCATTGACTCCCAGCGAGTCGGAAATGATGTCTGTGGCTATTGGTCAATCTAGAAGATCGATTTTCAGGTCAGGGATCCTAACCTAGATTTTGCTAGGGCTTTTTAGGAGCTTCAGCAGGCTTAGTTGTTTCAGTTTTAGTAGTTTTTGTGGTGTCGCCTTTAGGAGCATCAGCAGCAGGTTTCATGCCATCAGCAGGCTTGGCATCACTCTTGGGAGCGTCAGTAGCAGGCTTAGTTTCAGTAGTCTCAGTCTTGGTAGTCTCAGTCTTGGTAGCATCAGGTGCAGCAGCGTCTTCTTTAGGGCTACAAGCAGTCAGGCTAGTAGTTACAGTTAGACCAGCGATTACCAATAATAGTTTCCAGTTCATCGAAAATTTCCTCACACTTATTTTTTTGGAACCGATATTTACGTTTCCGTATACTATCATAGCACCGAGAATGAGAAAAACTAGGGTAAGCTAAAGGTCGGAAACCGTATCTTTTAGTGGCTAGAGATAGTGGAAACCGAACAGTTACGCAGAACTCGCGCCCAATCCTTAGCTCCCAATTTTCCCGTGAATTCACCACTTTCCCATCTTACCCTGACGGAAATACTCGATCGCACGATCGAATTGAGCCAGACAGCCGCAGTGATTTTGAAGTCTTACTATCGAGGTACTACTGAAGATTTGGACATCCTAGACAAGTCCGGCGGGCCAGTCACAGCAGCAGATCGAGCTGTAGACAAACATATTCTTGATGGCATTCAAACTATGTGTGGCGAAAGTTGTGGCTACCTGACAGAAGAGACTTATCAAGCTGGAGATCCAGAATTGGCTCAAGATTGGGTGTGGATTATCGATCCTTTGGATGGGACACGAGATTTTATCGACAAGACGGGTGAATATGCCATTCACATCGCGCTCACCTACAAACACCGTCCAGTTCTCGCCGTTGTCACCATCCCCGAATCGGATCGATTATATGCGGCAATTGAGAGTGGCGGAACTTGGCTAATTACTGCTGATGGAGTCCGAACATCTGTAAAAGTTTCACGCGGTAAGCAAGTAACTGATTTAGTCGTTGTCGCCAGTCGCAATCATCGGAATGATGAGCTAGTAAGTTTACTCGCCAGACTGCCTTGCCAGCAACAGCGAGAAGTCGGCAGCATTGGCTGCAAGATCGCCGCTATCCTCGAACATCACGCCGATGTCTATGTGTCACTGTCTGGAAAATCAGCCCCGAAAGATTGGGACTTTGCAGCACCAGAACTAGTTCTAACTGAAGCAGGGGGGAAATTCACCCACGCAGACGGCAGTTTGCCTCAATACAATCGGGGTGATGTCAGTCAATGGGGCTGTCTAATTGCCAGCAATGGCGAATGGCATCAGGAGTTGCTAGATGTTTGTTAGGGAGTGTGGGGATGGGGACGGGGGGACTGGGGGACTGACTGGGGGCAATGGTAGGTTTACTATTCACTATCCACTATTAACCAATTAGCTACCAAGCAATTCGGCTACCATCCCAGGAGAAAAATTCACCGCTGTCGGCTGGAGCTAATCCGTCCATGACAGTAAATAATTGTGATACTGTTCGATCGACTGAAAACAGCTTTTCAGGTGGGACATTGCGCTGAAATGGCTGTGATAATCTGGTAGCTGTCGTACCTGGATGGAGCGCGACAAGGATAGCGTTGGGGCAAGTTCGTTTATACTCGATCGCAGTAGTCCGAATAAACATATTTAGGGCTGTCTTGGAAGCGCGATAGCCATACCAACCACCAATTTGATTGTCACCAATACTGCCAACTTTAGCGGAAATAGTCGCCAGGATCGATCGAGCATCATGCTTCAATAGTGGCTGTACCTGCTTGAACAGCAGCATTGCCCCGATACTATTTACCTGGAAATAACGCAGTAGTTGTTCACTGTTAATATGCCGTAAACTTTTCTCTGGCTGCATCTCACCTTCATGTAAGACACCCGCCGAATTGATCACATAGTCGAGAGTTTTTGTCTCAGCCTGAATCGCCTGGATCACTGCGGCGATTTGAGACTCATCGGTAATATCCATCTGTAGGCAGTGTAACCGAGAATCATCGATCGCCAATAACTCTGCCGCTGATTCTACTCGTCGATATGTTGCATACACGCGCTCAGTATCAGCTTGAGCAAGTAACTGTTTGACAAATCCTAACCCAATTCCCTGTCCGCCACCTATAATTAGGGCATTTTTTGAAAGGCTATCTGACATCTTTTGATTTTCGCTAATTTGACAAATGTGTTGGTGCGTTATCCTACGGAGTAACGCACCCTACGATTTATGATATCTGCTGTGACTTGCTATTTGCCAGCTCTGATCTTGGTCAATAAATCATAGAAAGGCTGCCAATTATTGTCTTGAGCGATCGGATCCCAAATTGATTCAATCTGCGGACGTAGTAAAATAGTCTGGGGATTCGATCGATCCAATCTACTGCCAACCAAATTCAACTCAGCTTTAGATAAATCGCCTAAAGCTTGATGATAAAGCTGTAGCCATTTGCCATAACCAGAATTTCCGACCACTTCAGGCATTAGTTCTGTCTCATTTAAGATCGAGTTCAGATCATCGAACCAGCACAACTTAAATGCCTGACTCACATCAAAGAAAAACTGATGGTAGCCAACTTGAGTATCTGACAGTAGTTGCAATGTAGTTACTAATAACTCATCGAGAACTGGGGTTGATTCACCCTCAAATCCTAGCTTTTGGAGCATGAGCTTTTTGTAGAACGGAAAATAATAACCCTCGAATTTAGCCAGAGCTGTAGTCATCTCAGCCGGATCGATGACTGCTTGCAACGGTTGTTGGAGTAGCTCTAAATTAAGCTTGCAAATACCTGGTTGATTGCCATAACTATACCGTCCATAATGATCGAAATAAGCAGCAGTAAAGTCAGGATTATAACTAGGTAAAAAGGCAAAAGGGCCATAGTCAAAACTCTCGCCAGTGATTGACATGTTATCAGTATTTAATACCGCATGACAGAACCCTGCTGCCATCCATTGAGCGACTAATTCAGCAACTCTTTGAACTAATTCTGTATAGAATTGAGCATACCGATCTATTGCGGGAACCTTGTTCAAATGACTATAATAATATTCAATTACATGATCTAGTAGCTTCTGAATCAGATCCTTGCGCTTGAGATAATTTAATCGTTCAAAGGTACCAAACCGGATATGCGATCGACTAAATCTTACCATCACCGCCGATCTTGTCGGTGATGGTTCATCTCCCCGCCACAGATCCAAACCTGTTTCTACCATGCTCAAACAGCGGGAAGTTTTGACTCCCATCCGATGCAGGGCTTCCGCTGCTAGCACTTCCCGCACACCACCCTTGAGCGTCAACATCCCATCGCCACCACGCGAATAGGGAGTTCGCCCCGAACCCTTGGTACCAAAATCGTATAGCTCGCCATCAATCCCGCGCACCTGTCCATGCAGAAAGCCCCGCCCATCGCCCAAGCCTGGATTGTACTCACCAAATTGATAACCGTGATAGCGCAGAGCGAGGAAGGGATGAGCTGGGCTGACAAAATTACCGAAGGCTTCAGTAAAGTCCGCATCGCTAACTCCAGCAGGATCTAGTCCTAATTGAACTAACAGATCGTCATTCCGAAATCGTAAAGTCTGTTGAGGAAACTCCGCAGCAACTACATCATCATAGTAGTCAGCACCCAGGGATGCTAGTGCAGGTTCGTAGTTGAGAGCGAGAATTGGATTCATAAGTTATTTAGATATCTTCAAAATCGATGTTTTCATACAAATCAGCAGTTTGGGCGATCGTCATAATGTTACTCCCAGATCTGCAAGTTGTTAATTTATCTAACCGTTAATATTTCTCTAAACTAAATGCTTTACTTAAGAAAAAGATCGAGTTCTGCCATCAGATCTAAATCTTTTTTCTATGCTTTAACCTTACCATCTCTATCAATTTTAGCAATGAAAGGTGCAAGATTGTGAGCAGCAAATTTTTCCATTGTAGGGATAGCTGTGACAAAAATATTTGCCATTTCTGCACCTGAGAGGTTTTGAGAGACTAGAACAAACATTCTAACTCTAGCATCTGCTACTGCTAGCCGCTCTATTTGATTTTTACCGATTCTGGCATCTTTAGTTAAAATAATCCATCCTCTTCTGCCAATTTCGGGAATCCAATCGATATCTTGAGTGTTTTACCAAAATGATCATCATGAATTTCAACGCTGACACCTGCTGCTCGTAAAGTTTCTACAATCAGCTTATTTCCAAGGCAACGATCTATGAAAAATATTGTAGATTGAATCTCAATCATGCAGAAACTGTCGATAACTCACATCTAATTGCTTCTTCGATCGATAGCCTATCACAATCATAATCTATAGCTAATTCATCGATCAAATCCCCAGCAGAATATCGTTCTTTCAAGATACTAGTTGCTATTCCCGTTCCATCGATTGTTCTGCGCCCAAAAGCGACTCGCGGATCTATCACCACAATACGGGGATTATTTTCTTCCTGAGAACGAGTGAATGGGTACAATTTGATGGCAAGTCCTCCATCATCTGGTTCGATTCTTTCTAGATGCGTATTAATTGCTAGTCTTAATTGGTTACGTTCTACTTGACTAGCCTGAATTAACTCTCCATAACGATCGATAAACAAATCCACTCCATCTGTACTAAATGCTTGAGTTGCGAGGGGATGAGCTACTTGAAATCTTTCATCGATAAAGTCGAGAGCATCTCTAACTCGATTGAGTTGAATTTTGTGATGCTGACGAATAGCACGTAAGACATGAATTTCGACGAGATTGGTAAAAGAGAGTAAATAGGGTTTGGATGGGGAGATTTCAATAATCGGCGCGAAAAAATTGGAACCACTTTTTATGGGATAGTTATGTCCAATCGTCCACGATCTAATCTTACTAGCCGGAATCCGTAAATAATGGGCAGCATCTTGGATCGAATAGATGGGAATACGTCTAGAATCGATTTTGCTGTAGAGGGTGTTCATCTTGGTGTCTCCCGCTCAGGGCTTGATGTTAGTG
>JANNBD010000178.1:0-3678 GCA_031385105.1 Chamaesiphon sp. OTE_78_metabat_374 | reverse complement strand
TCTTTCACGACAATTGATGTTACTCCTGCCATCTCTATCTCTCCAATTCATCTTTTCAGTCTATCTCATTTGTCATTCCCTTGATTTAATTTGGTATTACTAGTGTTTTAGTGAATAGTGGATGGTGGATAGTGAATAGTTACAAAAAGAGTGTGGGAGCAATCAAATAACTTCCACACTCTTTTCCTAAAGCCTAAAGCCCAAAGCCTAAACCCCTATCTGAAGATATTAAACAATCCACCAAACGGTGTCAGAATCGTACTAAAGCCATCGCCAACACGAGTGAGGTTATTCCGACCGATCACGATCGTGTCGTTGTTTTGGAGGCGAGGATTGCTGTCAGAATCGATGCCTTTGGCAAAGTTGAGCTTGATCATCCGTTTGGTGACAGTTCCGTTGGGATTGAGGCGGATGAAGTCCACTTCATTTTTATTCGCACGAGTAGGATTGAAACCACCTGCAATTAAGATCGCCTGATTGAGAGTCGTATTGGAAGCAACTTCAATGGTACTGACTCGTTGATTTGGACCATTGCCTGTCTCACCGAGAACATTGACTTTGATCGTCGCTGGCGAGAAAGTCGAAGAGGCGACTAGTTCTACGTCCTGAGGATTAGCAGCTTGAGCGAATGGAATGATGATTCGATCGCCTTCTTGTAGGATGATATCCTGACTACTATCACCCTGCTGAAGCAGTTTGAATAGGTTAATCGCAATTTTTTGTTCGCCACTGCGAGTCATCCGAATCAATTGGATTTGACTGATATTAGCAGTTGGTTTAATCCCTGCGGCGGCTTGAATTGCGTTGGTGACAGTAGGTAGAGCCACAACCCCTGTTAGCTGAGTATTGTTATTGGTATTATTACTTTCACCTTTGACGGTGTAGGTACCTGGGCGATTTACTTCACCGACAACTACTACTTTGGGAGGACTAATTGCCTGTGGGCCGAGGTTGGAGGCTGCAACTAGGGCACTATTGGCGTTATTAATTTCTGTCGATGTTGGCAGCAGGATTGTGTCGCCATCTTGGAGGATAATGTCTTGACCAAAATCACCTGATTGGAGCAAACTCATCAAGTTGATTGGCACTGTCTGGCCAGCTCCAGTTCGTGTATTTCGGCGGACTTTAATCCGGCTTAGATCGGCAGAAGCAGTACTCCCACCAGCGATTTTGATCGCTTCGGTGAGTGTTGGCGGCGTAATTCGTCCAGCGAGTCCGCCTGCTTGGGAGGCACCAGCTTCTCCTCTGAGAGTGTATGTACCTGGTTTACCAACTTCTCCGAGAATAGCTACTTTGACGGTGGCATCTTGATTTGCCAGGTTAGAACCAGAGAGTCTGAGTCTGTCGGCAGAGTTGACTGATTCCGAACGGGCAATGTAAATGGTGTCACCATCGCGGAGGCTAATATCCTGAGACGTATTTCCCCGTTGGAGCACATCAAACAGGTTGACATTGATGATTCTACCTGTAGCCCCGCGACGAACTTGGACTTGGCGGAGATTTGCGGTTTGAGTGGTACCACCAGCGAGTTGAATTGCTTGGCTGATGCTGGGGAATTTACGATTTTCTAGTGTAAACGGGATGGTATAAGAACCAGCACGAGTGACTTCTCCGGCAATGGCAAATTGGACGGGACGAGGAGCTAGAACGCTGATTGTGACAATCGGGCGTTTGACATAGCGCGAGAAATAAGATGTGAGTAGTGCCGAGGCTTTTTGAATGGTCAATCCTTGAACAGGAACCGACCCAATTACCGGAAGATTGATGGCACCATCACCCAATACAAAAAACTCACCACTGTATTCTGGCACGTTGAAGATATCAACCCGCAATCTATCACTAGGGCCGAGGGTATAAGAGTCGGCAAAGTTGTTGTTGACAGGCGCAGCTATTCTTGCAGGAGCTTTGGGCTTATTAGCCTTGGCTGGGGTTGCCGCCTTCGCTTTGTTTGGCAGAGCTTGAACTAGAGTTTTTGGCTTACTGGTCTTGACTGGATCCGCGACACTAATTGACTGGAAATTGACGACTGTTATTACTGGCACTAAACCCAGGATTAGACCTTTGTAGATGTAAGTCCGCAAACTAGCAGTATTCATATAATGATTTTTATAATATTCGCGATCGGGTTGACGTTTCATAACCTAGTTTAAGGCTTAGAGCTGGGTTTTACCCTCAGTGTTTTATCGTACATTTCGAGAATTCTAGTCCTAAACAATCTGATTCAATCGAGTTTTAGGCGGAATACATTCATGCGCGGATATTGACTATGGACTGTACCTAATCAGTTTGTGCCGAATAACTAGTAGTGGTGATGGGTGGATTGCTGATGATAATTGAGCGGAACTTAGCGCACTGTTTACAGACGGTTCAGGGTAGTTTAATGTTCCCCAGATCGCTTACACTTAAGTATCGAGCCAATCAATACCAGTTCTACCTAATTATTCCCCAATCACTCGCCAAATATCGCTACCGATCGGCTAAAGTTAACTGAGCTATTTGTGATCCCAATCATCAGGATCGAGTGATCGTCATCATAATCACCTGCGCCCAAATCCGATCGGGAAGTGTTAACTTAATATATGGGCGAGTTATGGAAAAAAGTTAATGTTGCCAACTACAAAAAAAGTCGTTGTTGGACTATCGGGCGGGGTAGACAGCTCTGTGGCTGCTGCTATTCTCTGCGAACAAGGTTATGATGTCCTCGGTCTAACGCTATGGTTGATGCGGGGCAAGGGTCAATGCTGTTCGGAAGGGATGGTTGATGCTGCCAAGATTTGTGAGCAGTTGGGGATTACCCATGAGATTGTTGATAGCCGCGATACGTTTGAGCAATACATTATTGATTATTTAGTGGCGGGTTATGAAGCGGGGATTACACCATTACCCTGTTCTCAGTGCAACAAGGCGGTGAAATTTGGGCCGATGGTCAAGTATGCCAAGGAAGTATTGAAGGCTGACTATATCGCCACTGGGCACTATGCCCGAATTACCTACGATGATAGTATCCAACGGTATCAATTGCGACGGGCGATCGATAGATCCAAGGATCAGACTTATTTTCTCTACGATTTAGAGCAAGATATTTTGGCTGCGACACTTTTTCCATTAGGTGATACGCTCAAAACTCAAACGCGAACAATTGCCGCCGGACTGAATTTATCCACTGCTGACAAACCCGAAAGCCAAGATCTCTGTCTGGTTGAAAAGCACGGTTCGATGAAAACTTTTCTCGACCAATATATTACCGAACGTCCAGGCGAAATCGTCAACACTCAAGGCGCAGTCTTGGGTCAACATCTCGGTATCCATCATTACACGATCGGTCAACGTCGCGGCATTGGCATCGCGGCACCTGAACCCCTGTATGTCGTCTCCTTACATGCAGGCAAGAACCAGGTCGTTGTGGGATCGCGGGAGGAAACTCATGGATTAGAATGTACAGTCGATCGAGTTAACTGGGTATCTATTTCTCAACCGACTACGCCGATTCGAGCTGAAGTACAAGTTCGCTATCGTTCGGAAGCGGTGCCTGTAAGCGTAATTCCCTTGGCAGAAAACAAGATTAAATTAGTCTTCGATGAACCTCAATTTGGCATCACGCCAGGACAAGCGGCAGTCTGGTATGACGGGGATATTGTCCTGGGTGGCGGCATTATCGATCCGATCATTTAATTATTA
>JANNBD010000166.1:0-8054 GCA_031385105.1 Chamaesiphon sp. OTE_78_metabat_374 | reverse complement strand
TTTTTGTGTAAAGATATCCCGTCTGATTACCATCAGGCTGGTATCGTAGTGACAGGGCAAATGAGATCGCCGTGGAATTTTTTAGAATTTAAGAGGTTGAGTGATGGCAACAGTGGCAACAGGTGCATTGCTATGGCAGCGGTATCAAGATTGGTTGTATTATCATTCTGGGTTGGGCTTGTACGTGGATATCAGCCGAATGCGGTTCGATGATGCGTTGATTTCCCAACTTCAGCCCAAATTTGTCAAGGCATTTGCGGATATGGTTGCCCTAGAAGCAGGGGCGATTGCCAATCCTGACGAACAGCGGATGGTGGGACATTATTGGCTCCGAAATCCAGATCTTGCGCCGAGTGCAGCGATTAAAACTGAAATCACCACAACGATCGATTCGATCGATGCCTTCGCTCAGAAAGTTCACTCTGGAGCCATCCATCCGCCCCAAGGTGGTAAGTTTACGGATTTTATCACGATCGGCATTGGTGGTTCGGCCTTGGGGCCACAATTTGTCTCGGAAGCACTATCGCCAGACGTTGCCCTTTTAAATATTCACTTTATTGATAATAGCGATCCGGCGGGGATCGATCGAGTCCTGAGCCGAATTCAGGATAAGCTAAGTACTACCTTAGTAGTCGTCATCTCCAAGTCTGGCGGCACCCCAGAACCGCGCAATGGAATGCTAGAGGTCAAAATTGCTTATGAGGCCCAGCAGCTCGATTTTGCCGCCCATGCAGTGGCAGTTACAGGTGTGGGCAGTCATCTGGATGGAGTCGCCAAAGCTGGGGGCTGGATTGCTAGATTTCCGATGCCTGATTGGGTTGGCGGTAGGACTTCAGAACTATCTTCGGTGGGTTTGCTCCCTGCGGCTCTGCAAGGAATTGATATTCACGGCATGTTAGCTGGTGCCAAGAGTATGGACATCGCCACTCGGATTCCCGATATCAAAACCAATCCGGCGGCTTTACTCGCCCTCGCTTGGTATGCGTCGGGCAATGGCAAGGGCGAAAAAGATATGGTGGTGCTGCCTTACAAGGATAGTCTATTACTATTTAGCCGTTATCTTCAGCAGTTAGTAATGGAGTCCCTGGGTAAGGAGGACGATCTCGATGGCAACAAAGTCTATCAGGGAATTGCCGTCTACGGGAATAAAGGCTCTACGGATCAACATGCCTATGTCCAACAACTGCGAGAAGGGATTGCCAATTTCTTCCTCACCTTTGTGGAAGTATTGCACGATCGCGAGGGGATTTCACCAGAAATCGATCCAGGTGTCACCAGTGGCGACTATCTGTCTGGCTTTCTCCAAGGCACTCGCCAAGCCCTATATGAGAACAATCGCGACTCGATCGTCGTGACGATCCCCAGTGTCACCCCCCAGACTGTCGGTGCCTTAATTGCCCTGTATGAGCGGGCTGTGGGGATCTATGCGTCGATCGTCAATGTCAATGCCTATCATCAGCCAGGTGTTGAAGCGGGCAAAAAAGCAGCGGCGGTGATTCTTCAGCTCCAAACTGATGTCCTCAAAGCACTCCAAGCAACAACGGCTCCCGTCACTCTAGCAGAACTCGCGACAATGGCTGGTTCACCCGATCGAGTAGAGGCGATCTACAAGATTCTGCGGCACCTTCATGCCAACGATCGCGGGGTCGTATTTAGAGGCAATCTGGCTCAACCAGGTAGTTTGCTGGTTGGCTGGGTACATAAATAATCGCTAGGAATCAATAATTAGCTATTTCTCAATCAGGTAGGGGTAAATCATTTGCCCTTACCTGATTTTTTAGTGAAATAGCCTAAATTCTAGGTAAATACCGATATCAAGATTTGTAAATATCGGCTGATAATAGAGTCATCAAGCATTTTGCGGCAAGAGCGCGATTTAACCTAGACGGATGGGCATACTGAGATCGAGGGTTCTGTTGTTCAGATCGGAAAACCTGAACGATCGAGATCACCAAGTCCCTACCATTGTGAAAAATTTGCTAATACCAGCTACTTCGATCACTTCAGCCAATCTATATCTTAGATATTATTAGCCTTGTAAAAGTTGGTGTTGTCCGTTCGATTTCAAGGAACTGTTAGATAGAAAGAAATGCCTACTCGTACTGAAGTAAACGATATTATCGATGCCGAACTGCCATCAATTCAAGTGGTATTAGCGGAGTCAAATCCATTCGAGGTCGATCGGATTAGATTGAGCGTAAATCAAGAATTTCGAGCTGGGATTAGAGTTGCCTGTAGTTATGAGGATCTAATCGCTAAAATTACCGAACGGTCGCCTCAACTAGTATTATTGGGCAGAATTGACAAATTCAATTATTTTGATATCTGTAGAGACTGCCACGAAATTAGAGAAAAATTGCCAATTTTTCTAATTTCTAGAGAGGAATCAATTAGTGATTCTTTTCTAAAACTCGCTAAAACTCGTGGACTAACAGATATTATTGAGCCAGATTCTGTCAAGTTAAATTTACTATTTCAGACGATCGGCAAGCCAGTTCACCTACCGCAAATCAGTGAGCCATCATTTGGACTGCCAATCATCGGACAGACGATGCTGAACTGGTTAGAAGAGATTATCACCATTAGCGACAACTACTTTGGCCCTCTAGCTCAAGGTAATTATTGGCGCAAGAGTCGGGCGCGGATTATTGATGAATTTCCATTTTTGGCCAACTGGTCAGTCGATCACTTTGGCAAAATTAGCTGTGATAAAAGTATCCTCGATCGAGACTTAACAGATGAAGATATTCAAAGTCTCCAAGTTTGGATCTGCATGTTTATTGAAGAATGTGAGCGGATCATTGTTGACTATCGCTCTATTCTAACTAATTCAAATTTGTCATTACTTGCCAAAGCTCTCCTGCTCAAATCCTAACTAAAATCAAACAACT
Source organism: Chamaesiphon sp. OTE_78_metabat_374 (assembly GCA_031385105.1). Lineage (GTDB taxonomy): Bacteria > Cyanobacteriota > Cyanobacteriia > Cyanobacteriales > Chamaesiphonaceae > Chamaesiphon. The sequence continues at coordinate 5,163 of JANNBD010000166.1, read as the reverse complement.
ATCCCATGTCAACAATTACGATCGATATTGACGGTCAACGAGTCCAAGCAGAACAGAATTCTACGCTGTTATCTGTGTTTAAAGATCATGACATCTTGGTCAATCAAATCTGTGGCGGTCAGGGGATGTGTGCATCCTGCCACTTTTTTGTCGTGGGTGGATTGGAAGCTCTGACAGCACCAACCAAGCAAGAGCAGATGACACTCCAGTTTACCAAGATCGATCGACCTGGCGCGAGACTCGCCTGTCAGACTCGCGTGATTGGTGAGGGGATTATAATTCAATTACCCAAAGGCACTTTCGTTGAATCTGAGCAGGATTTGGTTCAGGAAATCGGCAAGAAAGCCAAGAAAACTTTGATTCACCCAATGACGGGTGAGGTATTAGTAGAAGCTGGCAAACTAGTGATGAGATCGGCTCTAGAAAAAATGAAACAGGCTAGTGATGGTTTTGCAGCTAATTTCTCAAAAAAATAATCTCAGATAGCAATAACGATCGCTAAATTGGGCTAAATAAGAATACCAAGATATATTCGTCTCAACACGAGCGGCATGATTATTGCTGTAATTGTTTGCGATCGATTGTCGCCACCAAAGTTACCCTATGATATCTGAAGACCGAAAGCAAATTACTCTAGATGCTCCAGTTGCCAAGCCCTCTAGTCTTGACGCAGTTCACTACAGTCGTGCCAAGTTTTTTAACTTTGACATGGAGCAGGGCAAGATTTCTGACTATCATCATCAGCGCAATCTACTCGTTGGTGAAGATTTCATTGTTTCTCTACTCAAGGGACTAGAGCATGAAGTGGGCGAAGCCGCAGGCTGGCTCTGCTATCAGATCGGGTTTGAATGGGGTCAGCAAGACGCTGTGCTATTTGAAGCCTGGTTTAAAGAATTTTACAATTTAACGATCGAAACATCCAATCTCGCTTTTGCGATGGAAACATGGTGGTGGCCATTTGCAGCCCAAGGCTGGGGTAAGTGGTCGCCAAATCTGAGCGGGCGGGAGAGTGGCTTTTTCTACATCGATATCTATGATTCGGCTGTCGCCAAATCACTGGGATATGTGGGCAAACCAGTTTGTCATCTCTATTCAGGCTTATTAGCGGGATTTTTTAGCGTCGCTTTCAAGCAAAATCTATGCAGTACTGAAATCCAGTGCTATGCAATGGGCAATGATTTTTGCCGCTTCTTAGTCGGTTCAGAAGATCGGATTCAAGCCGCTGAATTTTGGCTGACGACTGGAGCCAATGCGACGGAAATTGCCGAGCGGTTTGAAGCTGGCGAATTTGCCGCAGAAACTGAATTATCGATCCCTACAGGTAACTAATGAGCACTCGTAAACATCGTAAGTTAAAAAGACACCCGATCGTCAGGTTTATTCGGGGAATATTTCGGCTATTTCGAGTCTTATTTAGACCCAAGCGAACTATTGCTAGATTAGAACTGCCGCGCCCCGATCCGATCGAGGAAACTAGTTTTGAGAGTAGTTTTGATGAAGCTCGACTAGTTACAGTAGGCGAGGTGTTCGGTAGTATCAAATGGCAGTCCCCACCGCCAAAGGTTCAGAAAGAATTTACTAGTAACAGTCGGATTTCCAAACCGCAGGATGTTTCTAGAAACTAGAGCAATATATTTATTTAGATAGGTTTAAACGATGATTACGCTATTAGAAGCATTGGTAGAAGGGGCAGATGGATCTTATGCAAACAAGCAAGATCTCCGCAATTTGGAACATGCGATGTTTGCCTGGAACGATCGCAAAGAAGCTTATTTAGCTGTCCAGAGCAACGAGAAATCGATTATCGATCGAGCGATGACAATGATTCAAGATACCAAGCCTACAGCCGATACTAGAAAAATTGATCCAGTCAGACTAGAAAGCTGTCGCCGCGATATCACACTAGCTCTGAGATATTACGCCTTGGGGATGCTGCTACAAGACGAAGAGATGTTAAAAGATCGGTTTATTTACTGGCAGAAAAATGTTCTCCAAGCAATGGGCTTACATCATTACAATGGCGTGCAATTTGTCCTGGATTCAATCTGTATCGAGCTACCAAAAGAACAGGCTAATTTATTTAGACCTTATTTTAAACTCGCCCAAGACATGATTATGTCTGAAAAAAACTAATTTAATTAACATACTCATATTTTGGATTAAACCAAAGTTACTAGTGTTTTAGTGAATAGTGGATCGTGGATAGTGAATAGTAAAGGTGCTTAAGCGCAAGTTCTGGTCATTTTTGGTGTAATGGCGCAAGATGTGAGCATATTTCTTCCCACTAAAGAGATAGACGATGGCGATCTATTGTTCACAGATCCATCCACTATCCACTATCCACGATCCACTATTCACTACCCTCATCATGAACGAATCCACAATCCCTATTCCAGCTAATTGCTTTAATCCCAAAAGCTATGTCAAATCCCATCCAGCTTCGGGGTTACTCGCAACCCGTCAGGGAGATCGGCTGATTGCGGTGCCAGAAGCCCTCCTCCGCAGTATTCCCAAAATCTTGCGCGTGGAAGCGGGTGAAGCGTCCTACTTAGCTCTCTACACCTTTGGTGATAACTGGGGTAAAACCTTTGGCGATCGGATGGTGCAAGAGATGGTAAATTACTATCGTCAGCCAATCTTGGACACGATCTCGACAGAATTTTTCGTCAATGTTCAGGCAGTATGGGCAGTTCACGGCTTAGGGAAACCCTCTTTCGATTTTAGTCTTGCCGACAAGGGACTAGTCGTAGTCACAATTGAAAATTCGGGCATCGATAATGGCAAAACCGTCGAAGACGCTGCTAGCTATCGTTCTTTCAGTCTAGAAGCTGGTTTCCTCGCAGGTTGGTTTTCCAAACTTGCAGGCAGATCTCTCCGTGCTTGTGCCAGCAATTGGAGTCAAGCTCCAACATCAATGCAATTTTTGATCGGTAGTAGTTCGCACATTGAATCGATCGAACACTTTCATCTCAGCAAAGGAATGTTGACTGCCGATCTGCTCAAATCTTTGTAACTTTCGGTCAGTTGACTCTACCACGCCATCAAAAGTATGTCTGTCATTGTTCTGTTCATGCCCGATCGAGTTAGTGTTAATGCACAGCCAGGCGAGTTACTACTCACCGTTGCCGAGCGAGGCGGTGTTTCTATTCCCACTGGTTGCTTGCGAGGTGCCTGCTATGCCTGCAAATTAGCGGTTGAAGGACAAGATCGTCCGGTGTTAGCCTGTACTGCGACTGTACCTAACGATGAATTGTCGATCTTTCATCGTTATGTTGCAGGATAGACTAGGTTGTAGGGTACAATCTGGATCTTAAGCGTAGTAACTATCAGGTTGATATCGATCGCATGAACGATCACATCGCAGATATTAGTAACTTTCTCCAATTATCGGATCGAATTGCGACTGCTGGACAACCGACGATCGATCAGTACCCAGCCATTGCCGCCGGATACCAAGTTGTGATTAATTTAGCACTGACAGATTCACCCAATGCCTTAGCTGATGAATGTGCGATCGCAAGTAATTTGGGACTAGAATACATTCAGCTCCCAGTAATTTGGACAGAGCCAACTCTGGCAGATTTTCAGGCATTTATGAATATTATGGACAAATACTCAGCCCAGAAAGTATTTGTCCATTGTGCTGCAAATAAGCGAGTATCAGCCTTTCTGTACCTGTATCGTCAACTTGCCGAAGGTATCGACGAACCCACCGCGCACAAAGATTTAGCCAAAATCTGGATTCCCAACTCAATTTGGCAGGACTTCATCGACTCGACGAACTTGGAGTACTCGCGACTGCGGTAAGATCGAGGTAGAATCCTCACCGAGAAGCTCATGACCGATCGACCTCAGCCAGCAACATCGAATCCTCAACCCACTGATAACTCCGTCGTCGAAGCATATCTGGCGACGCAAAAAGATCTAGCTACCGATGCCGGACAAGATTTGGGACGGGGCTTGATTCCGGCTGCGCCAGAGGGCTTTCGATCGGGATTTGTGGGCATCATCGGGCGACCAAATGTTGGTAAATCGACCCTGATGAACCAGCTCATCGGTCAGAAAATTGCAATTGTATCTCCAATCCCCCAAACGACGCGGAACCGCTTACAGGGCATCCTTACCACCGATACGGCGCAAATGATCTTCGTGGACACCCCAGTTATTCACAAGCCCCACCATAAACTGGGTGAGGTATTAGTTAAAAATGCCCAGAGTGCAATCGGCGCAGTAGATGTGGTACTATTTGTCGTCGATGGGATGGAAATTGCTGGTGGTGGCGACAGGTTCATCGCCGAGCTACTCATCAATGTCAAAACGCCAATCATTCTCGGTATCAACAAAGTCGATGCCCGCACCGATCTGCGCCAGTCGCATATTGACGCGATCGATACTAGCTACCAAGAACTCGCCGCCGAGCACAATTGGCCGATTATTAATTTCTCGGCTGTCACCGAAACAGGCTTACCCGAACTCCAAACTAGCCTGACGGAAAAACTCGAAATCGGCCCCTATTACTACCCCCCAGAACTCGTCACCGATCAGCCGGAACGGTTTATCATGGGCGAATTGATTCGCGAGCAGATTATCCTGCTTACCCGCGAAGAACTCCCTCACTCAGTAGCTGTCACAATAGATCGAGTCCATGAGGATGCCAACATTACCCGCGTTCTCGCCACCATCTACATCGAACGCGATTCCCAAAAAGGGATCGTGATTGGCAGAGGTGGGCAAATGCTCAAGCAAATCGGCAGCAACGCCAGAGAGCAGATGCAGAAATTAATTGCTGGGAAGGTTTATCTAGAATTATTTGTCAAAGTCCAACCCAAATGGCGACAATCGGGGTTAAGGCTGGCTGAACTCGGCTATCGGGTGGATTAGAGAATTGAGAATTGCGGATGCGCGTAACTCCTAACGGAGAGGCTCCGCCAACGTCGGGTTTCCCGTAAGCGCAGAGCGCAGGCTTTTGCTAAAGCAAAGGCTCCGCCAACGCCAACGCGTAGCGTCTCCCCTGGAGACGGTTTAGCGGCGTTTTTATTATCCAGGGGGAGATATATAAAAACGACAAGACAGCGGCTCACCATTTGACGGGTTACCCCTCAAAAAATGTGAGACAAGACAGCGCACCCAGCAGAGAAATGAGAAATGATATCTAAGTACCCA
>JANNBD010000248.1:0-20874 GCA_031385105.1 Chamaesiphon sp. OTE_78_metabat_374 | reverse complement strand
ATTGAAAATTAGTGGGCAGTCCCACAGCAAGAAATTACTAGCTCGGAGTTGAAATCTTGGCTGATTGAATCAGATTTGCCCAGCTTCCAGAACGGAGCTGGGTTTTCAGATATTTGTAGAGTCTTCATCCTTGGGCTTTTTCGCCTTGCGAATCAGTTGAGCGATGGTGCGGGACAAAGATAGCCCAGATTCAGCGGCTAGCTTTTCCAGCTTCTCACGCTCGATCGGATCGAGGGACACATTTAGGCGATTTTTCTTTGTGCTCACGGCGCAAAAGTGGTGTAACTATGGTACCGATTATTCGAGTTGGAAGCTTGACCCTGAGGGAATATTAACGTTTGTGACAAAGATGAAGCGAAATGCTTAGAAGTTCACACAACATTGTATAAATTTAAGTTAATAGGTAGTAATAGCTAGCTCAAAGATTAGCAATTACTGACTAGCGCAGACTAGTCAGCCTCTCATATTAATACGAGAGTTTTCACAAATTTATTAAGCTATGTGACGCGATCGCTGCAACACAGGCATAAGCTGAATTTGACACCAAAACTATTAAACGGACAAAAGGATTAAATATTATGTTAGATGGATTCTCTAAGGTTGTTGCTCAAGCAGATGCTCAAGGTCAATACCTGAGTGCTGGACAATTAGACGCTTTAGCTGCAATGGTAGCTGATGGCAACAAACGCATGGATACCGTTAACCGGATCACTAGCAACTCCTCTACTATCGTTGCAAACGCAGCAAGAAGCTTATTTGCTGACCAGCCTAACTTGATCGCTCCAGGTGGAAACGCATACACCAGCCGCCGGATGGCAGCTTGCTTGCGTGACATGGAAATCATCCTCCGCTATGTAACCTACGCAATCTTCGCTGGCGACGCATCCGTACTTGACGATCGTTGTTTGAATGGTCTGCGTGAAACTTACCTCGCATTGGGTACTCCAGGCTCATCCGTAGCTGCTGGTGTCTCCAAAATGAAAGATGCAGCAATCGCCATCATGTCTGACAAAGCCAACATCACCAACGGTGATTGTAGCGCGTTGACTTCTGAAGTTGCTGGTTATTTCGATCGCGCAGCAGCATCAGTAGCTTAATTGGTGAATGGTGGATGGTGGATGGTGAATGGTGAATAGATTAAATGTAGCTATGCGTAGGGTGAGCACTGCCCACCAACTAGGGTTTGAGAGGGGATTGTCCCACGCTTCTAACTAGTAACCTAACCATCCACCATTCACCATCCACCGTCTACCGATTCAAAAATTTGTAAACAACTAGTAAAAGGATATAAAAATCGTGAAAACTCCATTAACCGAAGCAGTCGCTACCGCAGATTCCCAAGGTCGCTTTTTGAGCAGCACCGAATTTCAAGTTGCTTTCGGTCGTTTCCGTCAAGCTACTGCTAGCTTAACTGCTGCTAAAGGTTTGACTGCTAATGCTGAATCGTTGGCAAATGGTGCAGCTAATGCTGTTTACCAAAAATTCCCGTACACCACTACTATGCAAGGTCCTAACTTTGCGGCTACCTCGATTGGTAAAGCTAAGTGTGTTCGTGACATCGGTTACTACCTCCGCATGGTTACTTACTGCTGTGTAGTTGGTGGTACTGGCCCAATGGACGACTACCTCTTGGGTGGTTTGGCTGAAATCAACAAAACTTTTGACTTGGCTCCTAGCTGGTATGTCGAAGCTCTCAAGTACATCAAGTCAAATCACGGTTTGTCTGGTGACGCTGCGGTAGAAGCTAATTCCTACATCGACTATGCAATCAATGCCTTGAGCTAGTTGATTGATGCGTCCCGAAGTTATTTCTGGTTGCTGGCGGTTTCGTTGGCGAGGGGAAATAGCTTCGGGGTATTTTTTTGTCTATTCTTGATTAGCTAGTTAGAGCGGAGATCACAACGATTAGAAATCGTTGCTAGTGATGCAAAGTCCGCCTGCGCGGACTAGAATCTAAAGTATCCTCCGCTAAACCTATTCTGACTAGTTAATCTTGGGTGGAAGTATGACACCCAATTTACGAGAAGAAATCATGAATGATGAATCGGCGATTCAAGCTGGTGAGCCACTAACTATCGTACAAGCGATCGAGAATCTCGATGTCGAAGATTTAGGACTGCGGGTATATGCAGCCTGGTGGTTGGGCAAATTTCGGGTTAAGGATCCTGCGGCTGTAGCGGGATTAATTAATGCCTTGGCAGATGAAGCAGATCGCACACCTGAAGGCGGTTATCCACTGCGCCGAAATGCAGCCAGAGCATTGGGTAAACTGGGCGATCTCCGAGCGGTACCTGCTCTAATTGAGTGTTTAAATTGCCCTGACTTTTATGTGCGCGAGGCGGCGGCTCAAGCTCTAGAAATGCTCGAAGATCCTCGCTGTATTCCGCACTTGACGGAGATTTTAGCTGGATCTCTTCGAGATGGCGAGTTGCTGCCACAGGGCAAAGATTTTTCGCAGCCCTATGATTCAATTTTGGAAGCGTTAGGTACTTTAGGTGTAACGGCTGCGGTACCGATGATCCAACCATTTCTCGAACATCCGATTCCACGGGTTCAGTACGCTGGATTGCGGGCAATGTACCAATTGACCCAGGATGCCGCTTATGGCGATCGATTAGTATCCGCTTTATCAAATGGTGATTTACAAGTTAGAAGGGCACTAATGGCCGATTTAGGAGCAATTGGGTATCTTCCCGCTGCTGTACCGATCTCTCTAGCTCATGCTGAGAATAGTCTGAAGCTAATCGCACTCAAAGGTCTATTAGAAAGTCAAATCACGCTCTCACCATCCGACAGGTTATCGGATGGTGCGGTGCAAGTGATGCAATTAATGGACGATTTGCTCTAATCGGTAAATTGGGTGTGTTGGGTTTCATTCTTCAACCCAACCTACAGATCCTTATACTAAACCCTCTCCCTTGGAGACGCTACACGTTGGCGTTGGCGGAGCCTTTGCCTTAGCAAAAGCCTGCGCTCTGCGCTTACGGCAAAGCCGTAGACGAGCAGAGCGAGGCGTGTCGGAGACGGAGCGCGCATCCGCAACCCAACCTACAGATCTCAAGTGGGGACAGAAACCCGACTTTTCCTAAAAGTCGGGTTTCTACTTCGATTGTGATTTAGCTATCTAGAATTCTTCACCGCTGTCATAAACAAGAAACCTGTCAGGGGAATGGATGCGGCTAAAATGCTTCCTGTGACGGCCATTCCCAATTCAGGGGTGCCAGAACTGAGTTCAAATACCGAGCCGACTGCGGCAATTGCGGAGATCGAAGCACCGAGTAGACAGATACCAGTTAAAGGGGTGTACATGGACGATTACTTTGCTCCTGAAATGATGTGCTGGACGTGTTGGAGAGAGAAGCCTTTTTTCTTGAGTTCTTCCATGAGAGCGAGTTCATTTTCGACTCGATCGACAAACAATACCCCAGTGAGATGATCTAGTTCGTGTTGAATGGCACGAGCGAGTAAGCCGTCAGCCTTGAGACTGCGGGGGCGGCCAGATTCGTCACGGTAAGCTAGTTCGATCGTTTCTGGACGTTCGACATCCAGATATACTCCAGGAATACTTAGGCACCCTTCTTGGTCTTTGCAGAGGGTCTTGCCGTACTTTTTGATGGTAGGATTGATTAGAATCAACGGCGGAACTTCTGGTTTTTCCAGCTCGGTATCAATTACGATTAGCTGCTTATTGATGCCAACTTGAGGTGCGGCAAGACCGATTCCATCGGCACTATACATAGTTTGGAGCATCGCTACAATCGTCCGGCGGATGTCTTCATCCACACTAGCAATCCGTTTGGCGGGTTGACGCAAGACTCGATCGCCCAGATAGTGAATATCTAGCGGCGGTTTAGCTAATTTTTTCTTTTCAATCAGAATTGATGTTGTCATGGACGAGTCGTTGCGCTCAATGATGTGTGGAGCTGTATCTCTCCATTATTCCTATTTTATCAGGATTTTAGGATTTTAGGATGTTCGGGATTGAGTTGCCTGTGGGATATTAGCTTCTTACTCCCAACTTCAATCAGGAGTTAGAGGATTTAAGGATGTTCAGGATTGGGTTGTCTGTGGGATATTAGCTTCGTGCTCCCAGCTTAGTCCCTAATTGAGATAGGTTTAAAACATGACCGCCAGTGACTAGATAGACGGTGTTGGATATCGATCCAATTTGGCGGGTTAACATACCTAACCTGTCGCGGAATAATCGCCCGCTGGGATAAGCTGGAACGACTCCCCAGCCAGTTTCTTCTGCTACCAAAATGATGGTTGCTAAATTGTTTGTTAATTTGTCTAACAATTCTTGCGTTAATATATCCCATTCAATGTCAGGTCGATCGAGTAAATTTGCCACCCAAGTACCGAGAGAATCGACGAGAATGCAGTCTGATGGCTGAGATCGATCGATGACAGCCGCCAGATTTTCGACTGTCGCTACAGTCTTCCAGGTATCGGGACGACGCTGTTGGTGACGCAAAATTCGAGCTTGCCATTCTGAGTCAGTTGGATCTATAGTTGCTGTGGCAATATAAGTTACGACTTTAGCACTTTCGATCGCCAGAGTCTCTGCCCATTCACTCTTGCCACACCGCGCTGCACCTGTAACTAAAATTAGCTGCCGTTGATCTAATTGAGTCATGCTACTTTCCATTCAAATTTTAATCATTTTATTTCAGCGACATTGATAGAATCCATGTCTATCTCTGAGAAAAGAAGCTTCACTAACAACATTGCATGTCTAACTATCAATTATCAACTATCCACTGAATAAACATGTCAATATCTACAGACTATAATTCAGATCTAAATGCTCAATTAGTACCAGTTCAGATTCCTAAATTCAGTGGTTTGCGTCAAGATGCTAACCCAATTTTGGCAGCGCATATGCTCCAAGAAATGTACAAAATGGTAACGGAGTGGCAGCAGGAACTTCAGGAAATCGAGACTAAAAGTTTTAACGTTACGGTTAGTGGTCCAGTTTTAGCTGCTTGGCTGGAGTCTCGCAATTTTAAGCGCGGATCTACAGGTGAAGCAATTCCTACTCCCTATGTTGCTGTTGATGCGATTTCCATTCTGGAAGGCTACGCCAACGACTTAAAGGATGTAGATCCTCAAGTTGGTTATCGTTTGTGTGGGCTGGACGAAGATGGTAAACTGTGGACGCGCCCTTGTCCAATGAATGAGATTTTGATTGTCAGTAGGTCAATTGCTCGCTATCAACAGCTCAAAGATTTGACCGATCGTAAACATCAACTTGAGCAATATATTCGCCAAGTTCTCGAAGATCTCGTTCATCTTCGCCTTAAGCTAGAAGATTAGGCTTTAGGCTTTAGGTTTTAGGTTTAATTCATACTCGATTGACTATCCACTATTTACTAACTATCAACCAACTTAGAAATATCAATCCCAGCTAATTTCCAAGCTAGTCCATCGCGTTTTAGAATCAGACTGACATCTTTGGATTGATCGGCTTTATCGGTAATGTGGACGACAAAACGATCGATCGATTCGTAGCCCATTTTAATATCTGAGTTGGCAATATCTCGATCTAGATTAGCTAGGTCGATCTTAGCTCCAGGTATTTTATTATTGATTAATTGATCTAATCCTTCTGGCGTAACTAGCTGATCGACCATTGGATTTACCGTTTTTTCGACTAGTTCTGGAGTCAGTTTAGGGAGTGATAACTTATCACCTGATGTACCGACTTTAGCCCCAGCTATTTGTTTAAGTACTTGATTTTTGACACTTTCTTTAATACTTACCCGCAGCTCTGGAAAGTTAATTTCTTGAGCTAACGCATCAACGTTTTGATTCTCTGTGGCATTTCTCATTTTGTTGAGCGTGAGGTAAGGTGAATAGTAAGCTCCGCCACCCGCTATTGCCACAACTCCGACGAGCGCACTAGCCCCAATAATAATTGTTTTTGTTTCCATTGATTTTTAGTGGTTAAAAACAAGAAATAGCTGTACTAATTATATCCAATCTCACCATCGACCAATTTAAGTTGTATATTCAGCATTGATTTTTACATAGTCATAGCTAAGATCGCAGCCCCAAGCAATTCCTGAACCATGACCATTTCCAACACCGACAGAAATTAACACTGTATCTGTTTTGAGATATTCGCCTTGGCTGGCAGCTTTGAGATAATTACTTGCCGCAGATCGATCGAATGTCAAGGGTTGTCCATTAGTCATTAATTGAATATCGCCTAGTCGTACCGCCAAATTATTTTGGTCGAAGGGTACACCAGCTTTACCCGCCGCCATCGCAATCCTTCCCCAGTTGGGATCGTTGCCAAAGATTGCTGCTTTGAGCAGGGAAGATCCGGCAATTTCACGGGCGATTTGGCGGGCTTCTCGATCTGTTGCTGTACCGGAAACTTGGACTTCAATTAGACAAGTAGCACCCTCACCATCACGGGCGATTGCTCTAGCTAGATGCTGGCAGACAGCCGTGAGCATGGCTTCTAACTTATCAGCATCTGCACCAGGCTGAACGATCGCTGGTGTCCGAGATTCCCCATTTGCGAGGGCAATTAGCGTGTCATTGGTGCTGGTATCGCCATCTACAGTCACTTGATTGAAACTCTTATCCGCAGCGCGACTGAGCATTTGTTGCCACAGCGTTGTGGATACCGCCGCATCACAAGTCACGAACGCCAGCATCGTTGCCATATTCGGGTGAATCATCCCCGAACCCTTTGCCATGCCGCCAATGCGGACGGCTCGATCGCCAATTGTAGTTTCTAATGCGATCGATTTACTGACCAAATCGGTCGTCATGATTGCCTTCGCCGCAGCATCACCCCCATCGCGAGTAGCTGCTGCTACCAATGTCGGAATTCCGGCGATGAGGGCATCCATTTTAATCCGTTGACCAATTACCCCTGTTGAGGCTAGTAAGATCGCTTCTGGGTCAATAATTAGGGTGTGTGCGAGGGCATTTGCACAGGCGATCGCATCATCCCAACCAGCTTCACCCGTTGCGGCATTAGCCTGTCCTGAATTGCAGAGAATCGCACGGGCACTGGGTTTGGCATCAAGTTGTTGGCGGCAATATTCGACACAAGCAGCCCGAACTTGGCTAGTGGTAAAGACTCCAGCCGCGATCGCATCTACATCCGACAAGATCAATGCCAAGTCGGGCAATCCAGAAGCCTTCAATCCCGCTGTAATCCCCGCCGCCTTAAAGCCTCTCGGTGCCGTCACTCCCCCAGAAATTTCTTGCCAGTCCATAGCCGTCTTCAGTCAATAGGTACTAGTTACCAGCATACTAGAATTAGGTTGTTCTAATGAGGCTATCTCGTGGTTATGGGTGGTTTAGAATTTTGGTGTTTCTGTAAATATGTACCGAGCAAAGACAGTTAGTAATGATCCACCAGTAATACTTAGAGGGATTCCACCAAATGCCCAGAATCGAGTATCGAGTTTAATTATTGCAGTTTCGGAGGTTGTCAAGCGGGTATTCATCACATCCAATTTACCGTTGATATCTGACAATCCGATCCCTACTTGTTTGTCTAGTGCGATTACTTTGCTATCGATCGATGCTACTTTTGTCCCCAGATCATCAATTTTCTTTTCGAGTCCTTTGATTAGTTCTGTTAGTGCTGTTAGGTCGGTTTCTGTTCTTTGTGCCATGATGGATCGTAATAAAATCAAGTTCTTATCCTCGCTAGTGTTCAGCTAGTGGGGATATTTTTATTGTAATCTACAGTTTTGCCCATAGATGTTGTCTAGTTGTTTCTTTGTGAATGGCGATCGATCCCAGATCTATTTCTGTTTGTTACAATACGTTAAGCATCCTAGGAGCAGTAGATATGACTATTTCGATCGATCCCAAGACTTTCCTGTTGTCCAAGCAACTACCGAATCTGAGCTATGCACCGACTACCCATCGGTTTGATGAAACCTGGGAAGCTCCGCTGTCAACGCTACTGGGATTGGGGCGAGCTGCGGGTGCAGATTTTGTTGAGTTTTTCTTAGAGCGATCGAATTATATTAGTTGTCTGGCTGAAGATGACCAAATTACGAGTATCGCACCTAAGCTATCTACGGGCGCGGGGGTACGGGTATTTAAGGGTAAGGCTGATTGTTATGTCAGCACCAACGATCTATCCTTTACAGGGCTAAAAGCGGCATTAGAGAAAGCGTTGGGAATTATGGCTTTGCATTTACCTGCGCCAAATTCTTATGTGCCGGAAATTAATCTGGAACTGTTGCGGGACTATGCCACCAAGAAGGGCAAGGATGGCTGGTTGGTTGAATGTAGCTCCATGCGGGAAATGGCGGATGTGTTGCTAGCGGCAAACGGCAAGATGAAGCAGACGGCGACACATATTCAATCCCGTCGGGCGGCTTATTTCCGCGATTGGCAAGAAGTGCTGGTGGCTTCCAGTGACGGCACATTTGCGCGAGATATTCGACTGACTCAATCAGTTGGCTACAATCTATTATGCGCCGATGGTGCCAATCGTTCTTCCATTGGGCAACGAGTCGGTGATACTAGCAATCCCAAGTTTCTGACTACTTGGGACTATACAGCAACGGCGGAAGATGTGGCAGAGTCAGCAGGCAAGATGCTCTACGCTGACTATGTAGAATCGGGGACTTATCCGATTATCATGGCGAACAAGTTTGGCGGCGTGATTTTCCACGAGGCTTGTGGACATCTGCTCGAAACTACCCAAATCGAGAAAAATACTACTCCATTTGCAGAGATGAAGGGACAGAAAATCGCTCACGAAAGCCTGACAGCTTGGGATGAAGGTTTGTCTGGTAATGCCTTTGGGACGATCGATATGGACGACGAAGGAATGCCCGCCCAACGGACATTATTGATCGAAAATGGCATCCTCAAGAATTTTATCGCCGATCGAGCCGGATCGATCCGCACTGGACATCCCCGCACGGGCAGTGGACGACGGAATGGTTATGCCTATGCAGCGGCGAGTCGGATGCGGAATACATACATCGCGCCTGGAGAGCATAAAGTAGAGGAATTATTTAGTTCGATCGAAAAAGGGATCTACTGTAAGAAAATGGGCGGTGGCAGCGTTGGTGCGACTGGGCAATTTAACTTCTCGGTTGATGAAGCTTATTTGATTGAAAATGGCAAAGTTACCAAGCCGCTGAAGGGGGCGACGTTAATCGGTGAAGCCAAGGAAATCATGACTAAAATTTCGATGTGTTCGGAAGATTTAGGATTGGCGGCTGGCTTCTGCGGTTCGGTTAGTGGCAGTGTTTATGTAACTGTTGGGCAACCACATATTAAGGTTGACTCGATCACTGTTGGCGGACGATAGATCCGTAGGGGCGCGTTTATGCTAAAAAATTTCGCTATTACAAATAACGATAGAACAAACCCGCCCTCACTCATCAATCGATCTTCAAATCACAATTTCAATCACAATTTCCGGCTGGTGGGGTTGGGCGGGTTCAAATTAGATTTATAGCTACGTTTGAGTTAGTAGTATAAACCCGCCCCTACAGCATGTTGAACTATCAATTCTCAATTAATTTACCCATGTCATTAAATATTCAAACTGTTTCAAACTCCGCTCGTCAAATTGCGACTAAATTAGGTATTACCAAATTCGATCTATCTGGTTCGACGGTTGATGAAACCAGCGTTCAAATTGATGAAGGCGAACAACAACAAGTAAAGGCTTCCAATCGTGCGGGAATCACCGTGCGGGTGTGGAATCAAGAGAACACTGTAGGCATTACCAGCACCACCAATATTGACGATGTTGGTTTGGAACTCGCATTGAAAACTGCTTATGAAGCGAGCTTTTTTGGCATCAAAGAACATGCGCCAGATTTTAGTCCTGAAGCGACTGCGCCGATTGCTGATGTTCAGGTAGAATCGGGTGAAGCTGCCACAGTTCCAGAGTTAATCGAGAGCTTGATCGCAGCAAAACGCAAGTTGTTGGATCTGCATGATGCGATCGGCAGCGTACCTTACAATGGACTAGCTCAACGATCAATGAGTCAGTTCTATCTCAATAGTGATGGGGCAGTTCGGAGTGATTCGCATGCGATTACTTCGATCTATCTGTACACAAAAGCTGAACAAGAAGGTAAAAAGCCTCGGATGGGTGGAGCCGCAGAACTCAGCCATAGTTTTGCCAAGTTAGATATCCAAAAGTGTATCGATGAAGCAGCCGAGAAAACAATTAGTCATCTTAACTATGAGAAGGTAGCTTCAGGTAAATATACGATCGTCTTCTCACCAGATGCTTTCTTGAGTTTGCTTAGTGCATTCTCCAATCTATTTAACGCTCAAAGTATTCTGGACAATCAGAGTTTGTCTACGCCCGAATCTTTGGGGACACAAATCGCTTCCCCATTATTATCAGTCGCTGATGACGCGCTGCATCCGAAAAATATCGGTTTGGAAACTTTTGACGGTGAAGGAACTCCAACTCGTCGAATCGATTTGATTAGCAAGGGTACTCTAGCCTCATTTATCCATAGTGCTGGTACCGCAAAACGGATGGGTACAAAGCCAACTGGACATGCAAATATGGGATCGAAGATCACTGTTTCACCCAACTTTTATCATGTCGCTGGTGGCGAGAAAGCAGATGAGAAATATAATCTGGATACGGCTGAAAATGTGATCCTAATTGATGAGCTTCAAGCCCTCCATGCAGGCGTACAATCCTTGCAAGGTTCGTTCTCCTTACCTTTTGATGGTTGGGTGGTAAACAAGGGCGTGAAGACCAGTGTGGAGTCAGCTACGGTTGCTGGAGACTTCCGCGAATTGTTGAATGCGATCGTCCATGTTGAGCCGAAGGAAGAGTTTACAAATGGTGGGATCTGTCCACGAATTTGGGTGGAAGGATTGTCAGTAACTGGGGAATAGTGGTTTAGTGGGGTCAGAAACCCGACTTTTCCAAAAAGCGGCGTTTTTATTCTCCTGGGGGAGCGGGCTTCCGCCAACGGGGGTTCCCCCCGAATAAAAAAACGACAAGACAGTCGGGTTTCTTGCAGTAATGGTGGAGAGCGATATTTAACGTGAGTTCGGGTTAAGGATCTATATTAATGGCTTCTAGCTTCGTTTCTGAACGCCGCCGATTTCAATCGTTGGCGGTGCGGGAACGGAGCAAATATCCTTAACCCGAACTCACGTTATTTAGCTATTCCAAAATGAAGATGGTTAATTCGCTATCATCGATCGAAGTCATTGCGACATAGCTAGCAACACTGAGGGGACTATCCGTGCGAAATTCAGCGGGTAAGATCCGAATTCGATCGAGTGGTACAGAAATCAGCGCAGGTGTGGTATCGATCGGAATACAAACTAATTTATCTTCTCTAAAAATCACCATTGCCGTCGGATTGGCGATCGAGGTACCAAATAATCGATGATGAAGATCGAGAATTTCGATTCCGGCTATCAGGCTAAAATCTCGGAGGAGATTGGTTTCATTTAAGATTCGATCTATTTTAGCCATCGAAATCCCAAAGCTAACTTCGCCCAAGTTGAAGACGATTAATTCGATCGCTGATTCAACTTTTTTGGCTGTTTCAGTCCATTTATTCGAGACGGTATTGGTAAACATGGAAGAGAGGGTAGAGGGTAGAGAGGAGAGGGTGGAAGATAATAGAATATCAAGGGTAGGGTGGGCAGTGCCCACCATCTGGGGTTTAAGCTATTTCTAGCTGATAAATACTTGAATCTATTTACTTTTACTCAATATAATTTTATTGATTGAACTCATAAAGTCTTGCTCGACATAGGGTTTGATAAAGTAATCAACTGCACCTAGATGTGTGGCAAATTGACGGTGTTTGATATTGCTGCGAGAGGTGAGCATGACAACGGGGATATGGGTGAGGGTTTTGTCTTGGCGATAGACATTGAGAAACTCAAACCCGTTCATAATCGGCATTTCTACATCACAAACAACTAGTTCTATCTCGCTGGATTTTTGGCGAAGAATTTGGAGGGCTTCTTGCCCGTCTTTGGCTTGAAATGAGCGATAGCCAAATTTGTCAAGGGTGATACAGAGGCTCTGGCGAGTGGTAATTGAGTCATCGACAACTAAAATTGATTTGCTTGAACTAATCGGAGTAGCTGGGACGTTTTGGAGTGGACAGATCGGACGTTCGACTAGTACCTGAATCAGAGTGTGCGGATCGAGAACGGGGAGGATAATCCCATCGCCAAGAATCGTACAGCCATAGCTATAACTCGGCGGCTTAATGGCTTTACCAAAGGGCTTAATTGTTAATTCCTGCTCGGTAATTAATTGATCGATCTCCAGGGCAACAATCTGATTGCCTCTGCGGATCAGGAGTAGGGGTGAAAGCCAATCAATCGGGTTATCAGCACTGCTCTTGAGGGTGTGGGAAATAGTGCGTTCAGGAACGGGAATTGAGTAGGTGAGCAGATCTGCGAGTTTGTAAACTGGGATGGTCAGATTTTGCCAATGGAAGACTTGTTGCTCACCTTGGTGAGATAATTGGTCTGAAGTTGGGACGACGATTTTTTGGATACTATCGGCTGGAAAAGCATAAATAGCATTGCCAACTTGACAAACCATTAGTTGGGCGATCGTTAGTGTCAGAGGGATACAGAGAGTGAAGGTAGTACCGCGTCCTAATTGAGAATCGATCGAAACAGTTCCTTTAGTAGATTCGATTTGCTCTTTGACGATATCCAAACCCATCCCGCGTCCAGATAATTTGGTGATCTGATCGGTAGTCGAAAATCCAGGCGTGAAGAGTAGCTGGAACAGTTGCTCTTGGGTGGCGAGAGCCGCATCTGTGGTGGTGAGCAATTTGAGTGCGATTGCCTTGGATCTAATCTTACACAGATCGATACCGCGTCCATCGTCGGTAATCTCGATCACGGTTTGACTACCTTGGTGATAAGCGGTGATTTCGATCGAGCCGCGTTCGGGTTTGCCCATTGCTTGACGGGCGGCTGGGAGGTCGATGCCGTGGTCAAAAGCATTGCGGAGAAGGTGGACGAGGGGATCGAGAAGTTTGTCGATCACCGCCCGATCTACTAGGACTCCAGCTCCAGTAATTTTGAGATCGACAGGCTTGTTAAATTCGATCGATAGATCGTGGAGGGTACGGGGAAACCGATTGAGAATCTCGCCCAAGGGCAACATTCGCGCCCACATTAGATCATCGCGAAGATGGGAGATTTGCTGTTTTTGTCGATCGATCTGGCTGGAAGATTGAGTCGTAAATAGGGCGAGATCTTCGATTTGTTCTTCGATTTGGGCGATTTGTTCGATTGTGGCTTGAGCGATCTGATGGATTTCGCTATAACGATCGAGTTCAAGCAAATCGAATTGGTGATTAGGATCTTCGCTCAGGGATAGTTCTGGCAGATTATGTCCGACTGGTGAATATTGCGTCGAAATCGCCAAAGTATCCGCAATCTGTTGCAGCTTATCACCAATTGTTTGGAAATTCACGCACTTCGATCGCAGTCGGTGCAGGATCTCAGTTGATTGTTCGTTGGATAGAGCTAATCCATTCCGCTCGATTGCCAGCTCTCCCATCAGGTTATTCATCCGCTCCAACCTGTCGAGCGTAACTCTGACTGATAATTGGGGCGAGGAAGTGGCGGTAATTTTGCGTGTTTTCTTGACTCTAACGGGTTTAATTGCTCTGGCTGGCGGCGCAAATGTGGCGGCGTTAATCGGCGCAAACCTGTCAAAATTGCCAGTAATATCCGACACCAGCGCGCGCATCGCTTGCTGCCGCAAGTCAAGATCGAGTGTCGAATCTACAACAGCAGGTAGGTCAAAAATACTTGCTAAATCAAATTTGAGGCTATCAGTGACAGCGGGGCTGTGAATTTCTAGATCTGGTAGATCGAAGATATCTTCCAAATCAAACTTGAGGCTAGATCTATCTGTAGCACCGCAGTTCTGAATCTCCCAATCGGGCAAATCAAAGATATCTTCCAAATCAAATCTGAGACTATCAGCATCAGCCATCCCCAAACTGGAGATTTCGATATCAGGCAGATCGAAAATATCTTCTAAATCAAATCTCAGACTAGATCGATTCTCCAAGGGAGAAGCTTCTGCAAAGACAGACGCTCCGCGAATGCCAACGCCAATAGCTGAAATATCAGCCCCTAAATCAGGCAGATCGAACATCTCCTCCAAATCAAAATAACATCCCCCATCTCCCCATCTCCCCATCCCGCTTCCCACCAACAGCTCTTCAATCACAAAATCAACATCTGGCAGTATCACCTCAAACGCTCCCTGATAGCCAAATGAATCTTCGATGTCCCATGAATCCTCAGCATTTTCAAGCTGGATTGCCATCAGCTCCGACTGGGATTGTGTCGCGATCAATAGCGCAAACTCTGAGGAGATCGCCCCACAGTTGGCTCTATCTCCGGTTAGAACAGCTTCTGCGGCAGCATAAAAATCGGCGAGGGCTAGAGTACAAATTTCACGAGGGCGATCGGGATGACGCTCCAAAGCAGCAAGAGTGGTATCGGCGAGGACTCCAAATCTAGGTAAATTAGTCAGCGAGGCAATTCCGGTAAATACTTCAGCCTGAGCACGGAACTCGCCGACTAGAATATGGGCAGAGTCTGGATCGGCCAGCACTCCAGCCAACCGAGCTAGGCTCTGTGCCACGTCTACCTCAAAGATCAACCGTGTCACATCAAGATCGTCGAGACTACCACAGGGAAACTTTTGGCCAGCAATCACAAAATGACCGATCTTATCATCTAGATCAGCGAGGACTATTTGAGTCTTGACCTGAAATTGGGCAGGTAAAATGTCATGATTAATCTCGGACAGAATTAGTTTATTAAGACAGTCATAACCCTCAAACAATAGCAATTCTAGCTCTCGATCGAATGGCAATTCTGGATGATTGAGAACGCGGAAAATATCTTCAAGCTCATGAGCGAGATCGGTAATCATCGTCAAACCCAAACTGGCGGCACTACCCTTAATCGAATGAGCTGCCCGCAATAAATTGTGGACTTTTTTCTCATTTCGATCAATCCCCAACGTCACCAATTCCGTCTCGATCGTCTCCAACATTTTGGGTACTTCCGAGCTGAATAGCTGATAGACTCGATCGCGGAGTTCAGGGTCAATGTACATAGGATTAAATCTTAAACTGACCAATATTCGTCTGTAGCTCCTGAGCTAGTTTGAGTAGATCCTGGAAGGAGGCTTGGACGTTATCGGCGCGGGAGGAGGTTTTGGTGGCGATGGTGGAGACTCGATCGATACTTTGGGTGACTTGGGCTGAGTTGTCGGCTTGAATCAGGGCGGCTTGGGCGATGGCTTCGACTAGTTGACCGATTTTGGCACCGATGGCGGTGATCCGATCGAGACTGGCGCGGGTGTCATCGACGAGTTTGGTCCCGATGATTACCTGTTCGGTACCTGCTTCCATTGCCATGACGACTTCACTAGTTTGCGCCTGAATACTGGCAACGAGAGTTTCAATTTCACCTGTAGCGGTGGCAGATTGACGAGCGAGGGAGCGGACTTCTTCGGCAACTACCGCAAACCCCCGTCCTTCTTCACCTGCCCGTGCTGCTTCGATACTGGCGTTGAGGGCGAGCAGGTTGGTTTGGGCGGCGAAGTTACTAATCAGGTTGACAACTTTGGAGATTTTTTGGGAAGATTCACCCAGCCGCTTGACTTTTTTGGCAGTTTCGGCCACTGTATTCCGGATCGTCAGGATCCCTTCAACTGCCAGGTTCATCGCAGCATCCCCAGCTTGAACTAGTTCGGCTGATTCCATCACGGCAGATTCAGCGATTAGGGCGTTATTGACGACTAGATCGATCGAGCCAGCCATATCCCTCAGGCGTTCGAGGGCGGAGCCGATATCATCAGATTGCTGCAAGGCTTCGATCGACAGTTCAGCCACGGAAATCTCATTGAGATTGGTGGTATTAACTACTTCCTGGGAGACATTTCGGACACTGCCGACTAGTCGCCGCAAGCTCTCAACGGTGGCATTATATGAGTCCGCGATCGTCCCAATCTCATCTTCAGTCACGTGGGCGCGAATAGTCAGATCACCTTGACTAATCCGATCAACTTGGATCAGCAGCTCCCAGGCATTCTTCTGGAGTGCTTGTCTGGCCGCTTCCTGGCTGCTAGCATATTGAGACTGTTGTAAATTGGCAAGCTCCAACTGCTGGACTAATTGCGATTGACTCAACGCACCATTGAGCTGGACAGCTAGTTGCAGCATCAAGTCGATTTCTGACTGCCGCCACTCGCGGGTACTTTGACACATAGTGCCATTAAATAAGCCAAAGAATTTATTATTAACGATAATTGGCGTGGTGATAATTGCCTTAATATTAATTGCTTGTAAATGGGAAATTAGTCTTTCACTAAACTCAGATTTTTCGAGATCGTCAACCTGAATAAAAGAACCTTCTTCATAGCCATTAGCGAGAACTTCAAACATATCCTCAGCCGGAATAACTGCATTCAAGATCGAAGATCCACCTGCACCGACCGCTTCGGCAATAATTTTCCCCGCACCTTCGCCATAGCTATCAACCACCAAAATACTCGCTCGATCTAGTCCTAATACCTGGAGCATTTCCGGTAGAGCTAGATTGAGCAGTTCGGTTTCGTCGGTCGCAAAACCTCTACCTGGGACGATCGACTGGCGGAGTTTGAGCGTAATATCTGAGAGCAATTGCGATCGTTTTGCTGTTGCTTCGCGTTCCTCAATCAGTGATGCTTGATTGAAAGCGAGCGCAAGTTGGTGCCCCAACTGTTTGAATAAATCAATCTCCGCTGTCTGCCATGCACGGGGGTCATGACACTGATGTCCAATTAATAATCCAAATAACCGATTGTCGATCGTAATTGGCACCACCAAATTGGCGCGAACTTGAATACTTTCGAGCATTTGAATGTGACAATCAGTCAAACCAGCTTGATAAATATCCGCAAATGCGGTAACTTTGCCCTGTCCGTACCCAGCATTTTCAATGCAGCAATCGTCAATATTCTTGCCAATAATCCCCAGTTTTCCAGCCGCGATCGATTCAGCCGTAATTTTGCCCTTAAAATTTGAATCTAGCTCAAACACAACTGCTCGATCGAGATCCAAGGCATGACGCACCAGTTCAACGGCAGTAGTCAAAATATCCTTACGCTTGAGCGACTGTCGCAGTTGCAGGCTAAAGTTGGAGATAATCTGTGCTCTATGAGCATCATCTTCTCGCTGCGTAAATAGTTGCGCCTGACTCAAGACTAGACCGACTTGAGTGGCAATTTGAGCGATCGATTCAGTCACTGCCGTAGTCCAAATTCGGGGCGCGTGGCACATATCCCCAATCATAAATCCAATCTGCTTAGTATTGACAATCACTGGGATCAGAATGCTAGCTCTTGCCTGGACTCGCTTGGCAGTATCAATTCCAGCTTGAGTTAGCCTGATCTGCTCAGAGCCAGCTTGAACTAATCCGGCTAGTTGATGATCCTCCATCGTCAATATTTGCACTCGATCGGCATTAGCTATTTCGGTTGTCAAGAATAGAGCCTGCTCGACAACATCACCCAAAATCGACAGGTTTCCAGGTGCGAGTGATTCTGCGATCACCGTCATTTTTGAATCATTGTCAAAGTCTAAAAAGACGACTCGATCGATCTCAAATGCTGTCCGA
Organism: Chamaesiphon sp. OTE_78_metabat_374; assembly: GCA_031385105.1. Taxonomy (GTDB): domain Bacteria; phylum Cyanobacteriota; class Cyanobacteriia; order Cyanobacteriales; family Chamaesiphonaceae; genus Chamaesiphon. The sequence goes on along the minus strand of JANNBD010000248.1, from coordinate 3,216 downwards.
ATACTAGTCAATGCAGTGGTGATAATCTCATCTCGATCGAGTGATTGGCGGAGTTTCTGGGTGATCTCCGACAGCAAATTATCATGATAAATCTTGGCGGCACGCTGTTCGATCGATCTGCTCCGCTCTAGCACCAAGCCAATTTTACTGGCAACAGCCGTAAATTTATCAACGATTGGTTGCGACCACTGGCGATGCTCCTTGCACATATGTCCAACGACTAAACCCAGCAATTGACCTTCAGCGAAAATCGGTGCCACCAGCCGCGCCCGAATCTGGAAATTTTCGAGGAGTGTAATATCATCCCCTGGGAGTCCACCCGCGTCATCCAGATTATAAATATCTGAAATCTGATCGGAAGTACAATGATTTTTGCCAATTTCATACTCTAGATACTGGCTCATTGTGGATCCATCTAGCGGCAGACAACCTGGTTCGAGAGCGACAGCCGCAAATTGACCCAGGCGCAGATCGGCAAGACTCAAGACCATCAGTCGATCGAGCTGAAATTCCCGACGGATACTTTCCACAGCTCGATCGAGTAAATTCGTCAATTCTGCTAGCTGATCCTGCTGGAGAGCTTGGGACAACATATTTGTCCGCTGCAATTCTACCGATTGAATATTCCAAGTCCCAATTCTTTCGACTGCTAGCCCAAGCTGCTGGGCTATTTGAGTACAAAAAGACATTTCCCAAGAATGCCACTGTCTCACCCGACTACACTGCTGAACTGACAACAATCCCACTAATTCTTTCCCTGCCAAAATCGGCACGGAGATCGTCGATTTCGCCTGCATCTTGGCAAACAAATCGCGGCGACGTGGGCTAAGTTGCGACTGTTTCAAATCCGCGATTTCCCAGCTCTGTCCCTGCTGATAGTGTTCTAATTCAACTGGCGACTCAGCAAAATGGATCTGCCCGACTGGAGTTCCTAAAATAGGCTGATAACCCTTGCCTGCAACTTCGGCGATGGCGATAGCACTGCCATCTGGACAACAGCGATAAATCACCACTCGATCGACTTTGAGAATTTCGGCAATCCCGACCGATCCCAGATTATATACTTGAAGACTATCTAGTGATTCCTGTGATGTCAGCGCAATCTTCCCAAACAACTTATTTGCTTGGGCTGCCAATTGCTGCTGTTGCAGCGTCCGATTAAAATTGGCAACTAACTGATTGAAGCTGTCCGAAATCTGCTCGAGTTCAGCACTCTCCCCTGGCTCTAACTGTACCGAAAGATCCCCATTCGCCGCCTGCGTGATTTTGGAAGTCACCTGCTTGAGCGAACCAGAGAGTTCTCGCATCATCCAGGTTGCCACCCCCAGATTGACAAAACCCATCGACAGCAAAATTATCATACTTGCCAGCCAAGTTTCTTCAGCTTGGGTTTGAACGATTTGTCCTGGTTGGGGCTGAGTGGGTTTGGCAGTTCGATTGAGAGCTAGCCACCCAGACATGACGATCGGCAGCACAATAAACGGCAGCATCATCAATAAAATCTTCCGCTGCAAGGTTGGCTGCAACCGCTCTCCCACCACTGCCGGAGCCGATGGCTGAAGTTGAGTTAGATTGGGAGTCTCTGCTTCAGCAATCCAGATAAAGGAATCAATAGATGTCGCATCTAGCAGGGTCATTTTGGTGTCTGCCAGTGCAGTCTCACTTACGGAAGCATCACTTGCAGTTTCTTGGCGATCGATTGTGTTCATTGATTTAGGAGGGGGTGCGGGGACGAGGGGGACTGGGGGACTGGGAGCAGGGGCGTGGGACAGATGGGGGGGAAATTGTGATTGTATTTTCCCTAATCCCTAAAGCCTAAAACCTAAAGCCTAAAGCCTGAACCTAGACATCAGCATTGAAATTGGTACCAGTGAGAATCTTTTGTCCGTCCAGCCTGAGGAAGTTTTTACCAGGAGCCGATATCCACCAGCCATTCACCCATGTAGAGAACTCTGGATAAATATGTTCAGGAACTGGAGATTGGATCGCAGCCAGATCGAACCATTCAATTTCATCCAGTTCATCAACCACTAAACCAACGGTTGTTTGGAGTCGATCTTCAGGCGTAGCTCCACTGCTGAGAATAATCGTTGGTTGAAGACTCCGAACCCTTCCCGCAGGAAGACTGGCTCCGATCAATGTTGCCAGATTGACAATCCATAGAATTTCACCCCGCCAATTGTAGATACCCATCACAGCAGGTGGTAGATGGGGCATCGGCACAATTCGATCGCTCGGAATATTGACCAGCTCGGTAACTAGATCGATTTCAATCAGTGCCATCAGATCCACTTGAAGCTGAAATCTCAAAAACTGCTGCTGAGTGGACATAATTACCGCACTAGTTTTTCAAGTATTTCCAAAAATTCATGCTGCTCGACTGGTTTGGTCAGATAAAAATCGGCTCCTTGTTTCAATCCCCAAAACCTGTCCATGTCGGTGGTTTTAGTCGAACACATCACCACTGGAATCTTTTTGGTATCGGTTTGTGTTTTGATCGTCCGACAAATCTCAAATCCGCTCCGTCCCGGTAACACGATATCGAGAAAAACGATATCTGGCTGATGAGTGCTGAGATAAGTCAGTGCATCTTCACCACTTTTTGCGGAAATGACTAGCCAGCCACTTTTTTCTAAGTAGCTAGTTAAAATCATTAGATCGGTTTGGACATCTTCGACAACTAGTGCTACAGACATAATTTGGTGGATGGTGGATGGTGGATGGTGGATGGTGGATAGTGAATAGTTGATAGTGAATAGTGAATTACTTAGCGATGGGCAAAGCCCCGCCAGGGGCGCACGGGATTTTGAGATATTTTTGGGCGATTTCGAGCACAAATTCGGATTGGACTGGTTTGGTGAGAAAATCAGTGGCACCGACGACTTTGGCGCGGACTCGATCGATTGTGCCGTCATTGCCAGTTAAGATCACGATCGGCGTATCTTTAAAAGTACTAATCTTTCGCAGCCGACTACAGATTTCATAACCATTGGCATTGGGCATCACTAGATCCAGAAAGATAATCTGGGGCTTCTTGGCAATGACGATCGGAATTGCTTTGAGCGAATCCATCACGCTGATAAATTGATAACCCTCTTGACGAAAAATTTGCTCTAATCGATCGCACACAAACGGACTATCATCGATACAGAAAATTAACGGAATCTTCGTTCCTAGTGGATGCTTACTGTTGGCAACTGGGCTAGTAAAGTCTGG
>JANNBD010000119.1:0-8314 GCA_031385105.1 Chamaesiphon sp. OTE_78_metabat_374 | reverse complement strand
ATCGCAGGCGCACCAATCACGATCGAGCCAATCAACACGGCATAGGCAGCAAACTTACCGAGAATGAAACCCGCAGGTGATAACGGTTTAGAAAAAATCCACAGTAAAGTTTGGGTTAGCTTTTCTTCAATGATTGTGCCTTGAGTCAGAATAATTGTCCCGATCGACATCATATTACTACCCGACCACAGACACAGTGATAATACTGCTACCCCCCGATCTTTGCCAATCGTGGGCACACTAATCGCGGGAACTAAAGCTAATGCCATCCAAATAATGACTTGATTAATCCATTTGTGGGTGCCAAACCAAGCGGCTAATTCCTTGCGATAAATAGCATTAAAGCCCCGATGCCAGCTACTCGACACCCGCTGAAGTTCGGTATTTTGCTCAATCATGTTTGGTTTTCCCTTCAACTAAATTGACAAAGATATCTTCGAGATTCTGGGTAGATCGATTAAATTGAGTCACGATCGTAGCTGGATCGGACATTGCTAGTCGCAATAGTTCCACTTCGGCAACGTGAGCATCAGTGACGTGGATTTCGAGTTTAGTGATACGGTAATTAGTTGAAGCAGGCATGTCTCTGTCCACCTCAACTTTTTTGACCCAAGGGACAGACAATAATTTAGCCAAAACTGGCGAACCATCACCGCGCACAGTTAGATTAAATACATTGCGATTTCCTGATAATAAGTCTTCAATTCGGCCTTGGGCAATTAATTTACCCTGTTCGAGAATTACAACTCTGTCGCTCACCCGCTGGACATCATCGAGAATGTGGGTAGAATAAAATACCGTACTCCGACCCCGAAAGCTGTCGAGAATTTTCAATACATCCCGCCGTCCGAGCGGATCGAGGGCGGAAGCTGGCTCATCGAGGATAATCAATTCAGGATCGTTAATTGCCGCTTGAGCGATCCCCAATCTTTGCTTTTCACCACCCGAAAAACCCTTGACTGGTCGATCGGCTTTGCCGCTCAAACCCACTATTTCAATCAGTTCCTCAATTCGAGCCGAAATTGCAGTTTTAGAGCCAGTGAAGAAGAATGAAGCCACAAACTGGAGCGTTTCTCGTGCGGTTAAATAGCCATAAAAGCTCGGTGACTGAGCTAAAAATCCTACTCGTTCGCGAATCGCCAAGCTATCAGTAGTAATGTTTTTACCAAATACGGTGCCCGCGCCGCTAGTGGGCTGGAGCAGTCCGAGCAGGAGCTTAATTGTGGTACTTTTACCCGCTCCATTTGCACCAAGAAACCCGCAGATTGAACCCCTCGGTACAGCTAAATTGAGGTTGCTGACGACTTGTCGTTTACCATAGGATTTGGTCAAGTTTTCAGTAGAGATAATCAGATCGGGTGATGCCATCTTGAAGTTTCTCGACGTGACGAATAAGCTGATTTTAGAAATTATAAGTTAAGTGATTTGTCCACTATTTAATCTTAGTTAGTAGTTAGTAGTAGTTAGTAGGGTGGGTATTGCCCACAGACTATTTTTGATCTGGTAACGTAAATATCTAGGATGGTTAATTTCGACATACTTAGTGTGTGTGTGTGAAACTTTACTTATTCACGTAGCGTGCTGTAGGTAATTAATATAAATCGTTTAAGCTCTTTTTGCTTCGATTCTAAATGGTTTGTGGGCAGTGCCCACCCTACGGCTACTCAATAATTGAACCATTGTATTTTGCGATCGATTACTTAAATAATGCGCGCATTCCCTCTTGACGTTTGAGGGCAAGTTTCGTGACTTGACGTTTTTCAGCTTGACGAATAATTCGATTCAAAAGTTCGGTATATACCAATGGTGGATTTGATTTCACCCACAGATAGAATGAGAGAGAGCCAGGGAGGGTATTAATCTCATTAAAATAGAGCTGATTGGAACTGGCATCGATGATAAAGTCAATTCGCGATACGCCAGAACAACCTAATACTTTAAACGCCTGTTTTGCATAATCCAGGGCAGCTTGCTTCATTGCCGGATCGAGATCTGGGGGATCGATAATCCGTGACAAACTTGCCATGCCTTGGGATTCATTACCACCTGTTTTTTTACCCCCATCATCGCGGAGATATTTCTCTTCAAATGTCAGGACACCGCTGAGAGAAACTGGCATTTCAATCACCGAAGCCGTAATTTCATCATCTTCTAGCACCGAGACATTAATTTCTAGAATCTCTTTGACACAGGGTTCGACGATCGCGTGACTATCATACCTGAATGTATTAACCAAGCAAGCATTTAGGGTCAATTCATCTTTGGCGACTCCGATCCCAATACTCGAACCAAGGTTGCAAGGTTTAACAAACAGCGGTAGTTGTTCCAATCCAGGAGTTGCAAAGATCTGCGCCCGTACTGATTCTAGACTCTTTTGGGCATCCCGCCTGTCAATCAGTGCCGCAGGCAAAACCGGAATTCCCGCCGCTTTGAGCATCATTTTGCACTGGTACTTGTTCATGCCTAGAGCCGCAGGGAGTACGCCACATCCGGTATAAGTGGCATCTGCCATCTCCAGCATCCCCTGAATGCAACCATCTTCGCCAAATGTGCCGTGGAAGGCGAGGAAATAGATGTCAATGGGCAAAACATCGTTGGGGCGAGCATTGAGGTAGTTTAAGCCCTTACTGCCAGCAATGGGTAACAGGGCAACTTCGGTTGCTTCAGTGAGCGAACCAGGGAGACGGCGATAGAAATTTTTGTCAAGGAGATTGTCGCCGACATACCAGCGTCCGGTTTGAGCGATATAAACTGGGATAATCTCGTACTGGGTAACATCGATGACGTTCATCAGTTGAATCGCTGTGATCACCGAGATTTCGTGTTCGACAGATCTACCGCCGAATAGTACCGCCAGATTTTTCTTCTTCATTGTCTAGTTCAATTATCGACCACATGCACCGACCAACATTTTACCGCCATCTGACAGCATCCTGAAATATTCGATCGAATCTGGGTATTCTAGATACATGGTTATTTTCATGTTACAACTCATACCGTTAACGATCTGATAATTGACAAATTAATTGATGCCGCAGCAGTAGTTAGTACTTCGACCCCAGTGCTAGTGCTAGTTGTCGTTGCTGCAAGTATTCGGCGACTTCTTGCTGATGATTTAGATAAAACTAATGGTGCTATGGACATCTGACAATTTTAGAGCCGGATACTTGCAGCACAAACTCATCGACTAATTCGATCGATTCTACTACTGTCTCGATCTCGATCGAGTCTTTTGCTCTAGTAGTTCGATTTCCGCTAGAATCACGGCTGCGATCTTATTTTGTTTGCAAATAGAACAAGTCTTTAGTTTAGCAATAGCTTGTTCCAACAACTCACTCATATAAATCAGTCTAAACGAGATATTTCGCTATCATTGTCCACCACCAATTCAGAAAGTTTTTGATCTATCAAAAGTATCCGATTTTCTTGGGCAGCCCAAGCCAATACGGTTGGATCGTTTGCGCCGTAAAATTCGGTGTCTTGAACGCGGATAATGTCGATATCAGGTTGACGGCGTAATAATCCTCGCAGAATTGTGTTATCAAAGTTCTCATCCGCCAGCAATTTCAACATACCAATTTTTCTGCTCGACGTGCTAACAACCTATCTCGCAATCCTTGGGGGTCAAATTTTTGCTCGCTAATGAGTCGGATTTCTAGAGCTTGCTGTTGTCGTTGTTGCAAGTATTCGGCGACTTCTTGCTGATGATTTAAATAAAAACTAATGGTGTTATGGACATCCGACAATTTTAGAGCTGGATATCGATAGACGATTTCTTCGGCAGTTGCGCCTTGATTGAAGGCAGCTACGACTGTATCTAGGGTTACTCGTGTTTTACCTACTCTGGCGACACCATCGACATCAAGTTCGTTGGCGGAGCCTCTCCCCTGGAGAATCGGTATAGTTTGCGCTACGATTAACAGCATTGTCTAAATATCTCCTACTTCAATCACTTTTATCTGATGAATCATCCGTGTTGCTTTGTCCTGGTGGTAAGCGTAAACGGTTTTCTTGTTCCAACAGCGCATTTTTCAGTTGTAAAACTAGATTTTCTTGTTTGAGTTTTTCTTTTTCTCGTTCGTTGTTTGCCCTATCTTCATTTCGTTGAACTACTCGCGCCAAATTATCGACAGCCGATGTCAAATCTTTCAAGTCTTGCCTGAGTTCTCTAATATCTGCTGCATTCTTTTCAACTTGTCCCTTGAGAGTGAGAAGATCTTTGCCGAAGCTATATAGTTTTTCCCACATTATTTGATGAGTGATATCAAGTTGGCAATCATTTTTCTTGTATCTACTTTCAATCGATCGGTCTCTGCCTGATCTGCTTGAATGCGAAGATCGCTGAGTCCAATCTTGGCAAGGATAGTCTCTATCTCTTTCTCTTGTGATTCTTGCTTGTGGGTGTCTTTCTCTTGCGAAAGCTCTAGTTCTGGAGAAAAGGCGGCTTCCATAGGTCAATACCTCTGTTATTGTGTCGATCTACGATCGAGTCTCGATTCTACTATTATAAGCTATGTTCCAAGCTAGGCAATGCTTCTATCTCGATCGCGCCAGCATTGCTTTACCAAATCGGGCAATGCGAACATCGATCGCAATCACTCCAATTAATCTAGTTCGATCTGGCTGAGTATTAGTGTTGGTAGACGCGGAATATTGTTGAAGCCTTTATCGTTAGTCAAAAATCGATTGCAATTAAGATCGATCGAGGTAGCTGCATGGATAGCATCTGGAGTTTTTAAGTTGTGTTTAGCGCGTAGGTTAGTTGCTGATATTAATAAGCTCCTAGTTATTGGTATTAGTTCGATGCCAGAATCGAAGAGTAGTTTGTTATAGCTATCGACCGATTGTTGATTTTGGCTTTTGAGAGGTTTAACTAATACTTCTGTGATGATGAGTTCACTACTAATCAGCGAGATCTCACCTTCAGCAAATTTACGCCATAAAACTTCTAGAGTTTTCCAGAATTTCAAATCTACTTCTACCGTATAAATGAGGATTGATGAGTCGAGATATACTCGACTACCCTGCGGTATGTTCAATTTGTCCATACTGCCTTCTCTTCGAGGATTTCAGCATCGATTTCTTCTGGTGTCTTGAATGATGTTTGTTGCGATCGAAGGTTTGTAATAGTCTCTAATACTGAGCTTCGTTGTCTAGTATTAATATATTCGATGACCTGAATCTGCTCCGTTGATGACAATCGATCGATCTCTGCCAGTACTTGTTGTAATTGAGGACTCATCTTTCTACCTCTGAATACTTAATATCTATTTTAAATTGGTTTTCGTTGGTTGAAAACCTGCTTTCTCTTCTCTTCGAGAGGCTACGCCAACGAGACGCTACGCGAACGGCAAGCGCAAGTTCTAAAAGTTATCGAGTAACAGATCGTATTCGGCATGAGAACCAACCCAAAACCAGACAATCGAGTCTTCATCTAATTGCCCGACGGCTGGATAGTCTTTGTTGATGCGGACAGAGTAAATCGGTAATTTGGGATGAACTTTCTTAAATCGCAAGCTGGGATAACTGGGATCTTGCTGGAATTGGCGATATGCTCTGCGAGTCCGATCCTGAATTTGCTTTGGAAGATCGGCAAACATCTGACGAAACTTAGGAGTGGTAATAGATTTCACAGTGTCTCTGGATCTAACTCCTGCGTTTTGCCAGCGCGATGTTCTGCCATTGCTTCACCAGCAAGTTTAGCCAACAGATCGGGAGAACGCGCAAATGATTCGTCCCATCGATTATCGTCTTCGATTTCTTCTAGAATCATTGCGGCGATTGAATCCTGCTCACTAATAGGACGAGTTTTTAGTTTGGCAATAGCTTGTTCCAGCAATTTAGTCATACAAATCAGTCTAGGTATAGTTAATCTGGTCTAGTTTTATTTTAATCGTTGGCGTAGCCTCTTTTTAGAGAATCGATCGCCAACTCAGAAGGAAAAATTCAGTCAAGCGGCTTAATTCTATTGCTCTTCACTATTTTTGTTGATATGCTTGATGAAAAATACTAAATATATAGAATAGTCAAAATGTACTTCGTCGTCATATCATTTACATAATATTTGAGCGGCACAGGAATTGATTATGGCTCATTGCTGCTCAAGAAACTCATGACTCAAACTCAGTCGGAGGGATTAGATCTAAATTCCCGAAAAGAAGCACTCAGTTATGCGTATATTGATTGCATTACAACTACAGCAGGTTATGTATGTGAGATAAAAGGCAGAGGAATGGACAATGCTGGAATTGATTTGACAATTGAAGTTCCTGGAGAAATATCATCATGTTTGTCTCCAAGGCTAGATGCTCAAGTCAAGTGTACATCAAGAGATTGTATAAAAGGTAATTTTCTTTACTTTGATTTAGAGGTGAAAAATTATGTTAGGCTTATACATAATAGGCCAATAATACCCCAACTTTTGATTGTTACGTTGGTTCACCAAGATGTAAATGAGTGGATCAAAATTAGTGCAGAAGATAAAATTTCAACTACACTAAGAGCTAGTGCCTACTGGATTTCTTTAAAAGGAAGGGAATCAACAGAGAATACTACCAAGATAAGGATCGAGATTCCCCTGAGTCATAGACTTTCACCTGAAGTTCTCACGGAAATCATGAGAAAAATAGCTCAAGGGGAAGAACTATGAAAACACCAACTTTAAATATTGATGAGCTAAAAGATGTCGATCCAGGCACAGTATTAAAGTATCTAGAAAGTAATGGATGGCTGAAGGTTGAATCGAAGTCAACATCTGACTATATAATATCTAAATATTCTGCTCAAGATACTAAAGAAGCATTTGTTTTACTACCTTTAGATGATAGTATTCCAGATTTCCCCTCTAGGCTTTACGATCTTATTAAAGTTGTAGCAGTTGTAGAAGAACGATCTCAGAGTAATGTACTTGATTCTTTTAAGTCTGCGAAAGAATTTGCAAAAGAAATAGATAGAGATATTCTAAACTTTAGACTCAAATTCAAGGATAGAAGCCAACGGGAAGTACCAGCGGGAGGGCTTGGGAAGCTTTTGACATCTTTTCAAAATTTAGTTAATGGGATCGCTCAATCTCGCTCTGGCAGCCCAACCGCTCAAGGATTAATACCTAATATTATACTTAATCAATCTCAAATTTCTGTAATTGGATCGTTTGAAGGATCTTTTGGGTTAAGAATTGCTTCGACACCACCACCAAAAATGGAACAGTTAGATGCTTTTCAAAAGTCTGAACCGCTTATTCGAGAAGCTTTCAAGGAGTTATTTGACTTAGTAAAAGCAAGTCAAGATAGAAGTAACGATCAGCTTCTGAAAGAAACATTAGTAAAATTAGGAAAAAGATCGGCATCAAGCTATAGAAATTTTCTGATAGCGTTATCTGATTTAAAAACTGACAACGATATAGAATGGGGATCTCCAGACAAAAAATTAGGAGACTCTATTGAATTTCCTCATAAAGCAGTTTTGAGAGCTTTATCAATAGTGACAAAAAATATTGCAGAAACATCCATTGAGTTTGAGATTTTTGGTGAGTGGATTGGAGGAAATAAAAGACAGAAAAATTTTGAAGTGAAAGATATTGCTAATGGAAAAACTTACCGTGGCAATGTTTGTGATACAGCACTAAGAGATATCGAAGTGCCAAATATTAGCCAACTGTACAATGTGATAATTCTAGAAGAACCTAGTTTAAATGAGGCAACTCAAGAGATAAGCAGAAAGTACACACTCTTAAAACTGGAGAAGTCAAACAACGACTAGCGATGAAAAAAGGTAAAGTGGCGCAACCCACTTTACCTTTTTATGTATATTTCAGAATCTAAGCACTAACAGCTTGTTTAGCACTGGCTTCTGGCGTTTCCGCCTCTGAAGGAGGAACCAACTGCCAGAACTTAGGCAGATACTCCGCCCACCGACTCAAGATTTCCTGCGCTTTCTGACTCCCTGTTTTCGCACCATGCGCCGCAATCAGATCCTTCAATTGCTGCTCACCTGCTGCTGTTTGTACCCGTTGCCATTTGACGATTTCGGGATTGATTTTGGCAATGAATGAGTCGTCTTCATCGAGGAAATAACCCAAACCGCCTGTCATCCCTGCACCGACGTTGCGCCCAACTTGTCCGAGGACTACTACGACACCGCCTGTCATGTATTCGCAACAGTGGTCGCCTGTGCCTTCGACTACGGCGGTGGCGCGAGAGTTGCGGACGGCGAAGCGTTCGCCTGCGCGTCCGTTGGCATAGAGGTAGCCGCCTGTGGCTCCGTAGAGGCAGGTGTTACCGATGATGACGTTACGGCTGGTGTCGAAGATGGTGCC
>JANNBD010000111.1:0-4164 GCA_031385105.1 Chamaesiphon sp. OTE_78_metabat_374 | reverse complement strand
TTCAACAGTCGCGAATACCTCGCAAGCGAATTCGGGAATTAGTAGAGGCGAAGCTTGGATTGGTGGGAATGGCAGGTGTCGCAGATCGATATCCGGCGCAACTCTCAGGGGGAATGAAGAAGCGGGTGAGTTTTGCCAGGGCCATCATGTCCAATCCCGAACGTCCGCAAGATAACCCCGAAGTATTATTGTACGACGAACCAACCGCTGGACTAGATCCGATCGCCTCCACAGTGATTGAAGATTTGGTCAGAAACTTGCAAAAAATCGAAGATGGTTGCAAAACTCACGTCATGGTGACACACCAAGATAGTACCATTCGCCGCACTGTCGATCGAGTCGTGTTTATCTATGAGGGCACAGTGCAGTGGGATGGCAAAACTGCCGAAATCGATACTACTGATAATCCACTGGTGCGGCAGTTTTTTAGTGCCAGTACTCATGGTCCGATTCATGTGATTGATTAATTAATTGGTGGATAGTGGATAGTGGATGGTGGATGGTGGATGGTAAATTTTCAATCTGGAACATTCTCGATCGAGCCGTTGTCCTTATAATCAAGAATAAACCTCCAAAACATCAACCATTAAACCTATGAAAACATCCCTTAAAATCTGGAGCTGGGCAGTCTTAGGTGCTGTTTTGACAGCAGGTGGTGCTGGAGCGCAATATGGCCCGCCTACGCCGCAGACAACCGTGCCATCTGGTGGAAATCAAGTCCGGTTTGCTTGTGAGACGATGGATAATCAGTCTACCGTAACTTATCGTCCAGTCGATCGACCTGGCGACAAGTATCCGTGGGCAGTTCCCAGCACGATGGGCAGCAGTTGGAATGCTAGTAAACGCTGTACCGAAATCGCCCGTCGCTTGGAAGAATATCGCCGTGACGGACTCAAAGAACTCCGCACAGAAGTAAAAAATCAGTACGATACTGTCTGTGTCACCACCGAACGAAATAATGAGTGTCGGATTGTCTTTACGATTCCCAGAGGACAAGATGCCATCACCACCAGAGATTCAGTCTTCCGTAACCTCACAGTAGCCGATAGTGGTCAACAAACTGTTGGTGTCAATACCTATGCCGACGGTGGTAATAATGGCTTGAATGGAATCTTAGGTAATGTTTTACCTGGAATTGGTAATAATCCTGGTGCGACGACTCCCAAGCCAACTCGGATGGTACCAAAAGGCAGCATCGATTTACGTCCGTTCCTGTCTGAACAAGATGGTGGTACTGGCACAAAACTGCGTGCCCCTGTCGCAAAACCACAAGCTGCACCCAACGCTCCCAAGAAATTGGATTCTGGTCGGTTTTGGTAGTGAACCGTACTCCATTCTTAATTACCTGTCAATTACCGAGAAAAATATCGCAAAAAGTAAACAAATGTTGCGATCGATTTGTTAGGCTTACTTAAATGATGTTTTTTGGAGAAGGTCGAATCGATCGTGGATATTCAAATCGGGAAAGGGAAAACGGCGCGAAGAGCATACGGCTTTGATGAAATTGCCCTCGTGCCGAGCGGGAAAACATTAGACCCCAGTTTGCCAGACACTAGCTGGCAAATTGGTAACGTCAAACGTGAAATTCCGATTATTGCGAGTGCAATGGATGGGGTAATTGATGTGAGGATGGCAATCGAGCTATCTAAACTCGGCGCACTCGGCGTACTCAATTTAGAAGGGATTCAAACTCGCTATGAAGATCCCAACCCTATTCTCGATCGAATTGCAGCAGTTGGTAACGACGGATTCGTGCCCCTGATGCAGGAACTCTACGCCGAACCCATCAAACCAGAATTAATCGCCCGTAGAATCGCCGAAATTAAAGCAGGCGGAGGCATCGCTGCTGTCAGTACCACCCCCGCAGGTGCTGCGAGATTTGGTGATATTGTCGCCAAAGCAGGTGCAGATCTATTTTTTATCCAAGCCACTGTCGTCTCGACTGAATTTCTCGCTCCAGATGGAGTAGAGCCACTCAATCTGGCTAAATTCTGTCAAGAGATGCCCATGCCCGTGATTCTGGGCAACTGCGTCACCTACGATATTACCCTCGAACTGATGCAAGCAGGAGCCGCCGCAGTCCTGGTCGGAATTGGCCCTGGAGCCGCCTGTACTTCCCGTGGAGTCCTAGGAGTCGGTGTACCTCAAGCAACTGCCGTAGCAGACTGTGCAGCCGCCAGAGATGACTTCTTCAACCAGACGGGCAAGTATATCCCTGTGATTGCCGATGGTGGTTTAGTTACTGGTGGTGATATCTGTAAATGTATCGCCTGTGGTGCGGATGGTGTGATGATTGGTTCGCCTTTCGCTCGTGCGGCCGAAGCCCCTGGACGCGGTTTCCACTGGGGGATGGCTACACCTAGCCCTGTATTGCCCAGAGGTACGCGGATCAAAGTTGGTACCACTGGCAGTCTAGCCCAAATCCTGACTGGCCCAGCAAAATTAGACGATGGTACTCACAATCTCCTCGGCGCACTCAAAACGAGTATGGGTACTCTCGGTGCAAAAACTATCAAGGAAATGCAGCAGGTCGATGTCGTCATCGCACCATCCCTATTAACGGAAGGTAAGGTTTATCAAAAAGCTCAACAGTTAGGGATGGGTAAGTAAACCCGAACGATTCCGATCGAAATCGCCCTCCCTGATTATGAATGGTACTGTTACAATTGGAGATAACGGAGGCTGATGTCTCCGTTCACTCCTCACACCACATCCCGCCTGAGATACTTTACTGTATCTTGGGCGGTTCCTTTTTTGGCGTTGCTAAATTTAAGGATGATGCGTCAATTTTGACAAAGCTATCGATCTATGAAGATCGATTCGTTCAGCTCGAAATCAACATTGGAGACTGTCGATCGAATGCGATCGATTAAATCAGAACTAATTGGTTGCAATCGCTGAGGATTATGTTCAATATCTTGGGCAAGCAAATCTAAAAATGGTTTCAAAGTTGAGTCACCTTCAGTTTGTGTCATGGGAGAAATAGTCACTGTTCTACAGTAAATACTACAGGCTTACGAGAAATAATTTTCAATATCCCGTGATTGGTGAATAATTCTTAGAATTTCAATTCCGTCTGGAATCAAAATATAAAAGACGATGTAAGGCTTGACGGGGAAACTTCTTAAACCATCTAGTAATCGATTTCGTGATACTCCCATTGTGGGAAATTGCGCCAGCATTGGGAATCGGTCAAGGAGTTTGGCTACTTGGCGATCTCCAGCAATATCATTCCGCTCTGCCAGATAAACCCAAAGGTCTTCGAGGTCTTTTTCTGCCTCTTTGGACAAACGATATAAGCTCATGAGCAGTCAAGTTTGGCTGAGGCGACTTTGCCCACGCGATCTAATTTTACCCAATAGTTCTGGCAGCGTATCATCTGTATACTCGGTATATTCTCCATTTTGGAGCTGTTGTGCCCCGATCTCAATCTTTTGCTGAAGACTTTGCGGATCGGTAGGACTAGGATCTTGAAGCTGATGCAGGAGAAGCTGACGCTCTTGCTCGTTCAGAGACAAAATGATTTGAGTCAGTGTGTCAATCAGCACAGAGTTGACTGGCATCGATTGAAGCATAGGTATTCCCTAATAGGTTTCTCTGGATCTAGTATAGCCTCATTGTAATCACCCGATTCTAGTGATGGTGAAGAGTTAATCTCCAATAAACAATTGGGATTGAAGGATTAATAGATACAAAAAGAGGGTAGTCGATTCGACTACCCTCTTTTTCTTACTAAATATTGGCAATGGGAATTAACGCCCTAAAGCCCAACATCTAAAGCCTAAATTACGCTTTAACAGCTAAAAAGCTCAAGTGATAAGGGAAGTTTTTCCAAGGATGAGTTTGAATTTCCGCAACTACAGTAGTGCCTTTCCAATTTAATTCTGGAATGCTTACTTCAACTGGCGTTTTGTTGACTCTAGCTTTTTTGATCAAGTTCTCAACACTTTTAGCATCAAGAGTTAATAGGACGGACTTGTCGCCATCGTGTCCATAAAGATTCACAGGGATATGTCCAGAGCGGCGGAGTGCGTTAGGTATTGCACCAGTAGCACGTTGCTTCAATTCAACTGAGATTTCCATTTTTCTAAGAGTTATTTGGTAAAATTTCGGTGTTTAGAGATACAATCCCAAACTTTCCACAAGGGAAGTTTGGGATTAGTT
>JANNBD010000244.1:0-5676 GCA_031385105.1 Chamaesiphon sp. OTE_78_metabat_374 | reverse complement strand
GATTGGTTGCAAAAGCACGCTTGGAATAACCAGAGTAGTGGTGCATCCAAAACCTATATCATCACCACCACCGAAGGTAAGATCGTAGGCTACTATAGTATTGCCGCTGGTGCGGTTGCTCGTCAAAGTGCCATTCGATCGTTGCGACACAATGCCCCAGATCCGATTCCAGTATGCGTAATTGGCAGATTGGCAGTCGATGGAGAATGGAGCGGCAAAGGCATCGGGGCGGGGCTGTTAAAAGATGCAGTGTTGCGAATTGCCGGAGCAGCGCAAATCATCGGGATTCGGGCGATTATCGTCCACAGCTTGCCTGAAGCTTTAGCTTTTTATACTCGATTTGGGTTTCAAGAGTCCAAACTCGAACCATTGCTACTCATGTACCCACTCGAAAAAATTTCAGCACTATTAAATTAATTATGGCTACCAACAAAACCACACAACCAGAGCGACGTAGCGGTACGATTAACCTGCGAGTAGGTGAATCCCAAAAAGAAGTGATCGATCGAGCAGCGGCGATTCAGGGTAAGAGTCGAACAGAATTTATCCTTGACGCTGCTTATACTGAAGCAACTAGCTTTTTGCTCGATCGTAAGTTTTTTCTAGTTGATGATGCAACATTTGAGGCATTTGAACGACAACTAGAAGCGACACCCGATCCGTTGCAATTGAAAGCACTGAAAGCCTTGTTGGAACGTCCTGCTCCTTGGGATTAATTTTAAACAAAAATAGATAAATCTCGATCTAACAAAACATCTTCACAGGACACAATCATGGTGTTCAACCTAATTTGTTTGAATGTTGAAAATTTACTATATGCTTAGAAGATACAATGGCATTTACGAATTACAAAAATATTGCTGATGTCTTAAAGTCTTTTCCCTTAAATTATCAAGAAAAAGACTTTATCCAGAATATTAAATTTGAATGTGATGAGTACTTTACCTCTCGATTGAATACAGTAATTCAAGAAGGAATTGTCTTCAATTCGGAATATGCAATCTGTGAAAATATTATCTCCCCAATTCTGACTGAGGTTTGGCGGGGGTATATCCAGAACTTCTTAATTTGGAGTCATCAACCACTGAACTATGATGAAAATCTATCGGGCGTACCAGACTATGTGGTAGCTCAACGTTCTCCTCGTGGGAAAGTAGTACTTGAAAAACCCTATGTGATTGTAGTAGAAGCCAAGAAAGATAACTTTGAAGAAGGTTGGGGACAGTGTTTGGCTGAGATGCTAGCGGCACAGAAGCTAAACAACGATCCTAGTAAAAAGCTATTTGGGATGGTTTCTAATGGCAAGCTGTGGGAATTTGGGGTTTTGCAGGAAGAGATGTTTACCAAAAATCGTAAATACTATGTCTTGGAGAATCTAGAGAAGCTCATGGGCGCAGTAAATTTTTTATTTGCCGAAAGCTTGGCACAGTTGCTGAACTAAGCTGTTCGATATTTAGATGTTAAATATAGGGAGGATGTTTTCCTGTTGGTCGTAGAACTACTCGTAAATTGACAACGCCTACTCGATTGAGTCTTAGTAATATGATTGTTACTCTGCCAATTGCAGTCAGACCGATTGCTAAACTGGTATCCTCACTCCAGGCAAAATGATCACTCCATGACATTTTGCGCGGATGATAAAGTGCGACAATCTCTGCTGAGATTGGATCGAAGCCTTCTGTTCTGGATTGCTTGTAATTATTGCAGCCATGACAGGCTAATGCTAGGTTTTCAGCCACAGTTGTCCCGCCCTGACTAACTGGCACAATATGTTCAAACTCCATCGACTCCAGTGCAAAATCACCAGAACTGCGGCAATACTCGCAATATCCAAAGGCACGATCGATTACAAGTTGACGCAGCGCAACCGGAATATACTCTCTAGACATAGTTGGGAGCTTTTATCCCTAGTTCATTCATCAATTGCGTTAATGGCACTTGACGCAACTGAGCTAATTTTACCAACGATTCCGCTCTTGCTGCGGCGAGGATTTCGATTCGATCGTTCAATTCCGATAACTCTTCACGCTCTGCATCTGTCAAAATTTCCACATCTTGTTTCTTTTTTAATGCTTGATACTGTTGCTGCAACTCAGTAGGAACACCCTGGTTGATTTGTAAAAGCAGATCGGTTTCGGCGGCTGAAAGAATATTATTTTTACGTTTTGCCCGCAACAGCAGAACCCGATCTAGTAATTGGTCTAGATCTGGCTCGTTAAGTCGATCGACAGATTGAAGCAGCTCAGTGATACTCATGATTATTACCAGCCATGACCTGAATCCATCATAACACTAGCTAATAGCGGCGATCGCGATCGGACAATCCGCTTGTATAGTCCCGATCCTTGGGAGTGTATTAAAATTATTCCTCCCCCAACAAAAGTTTATCGAAACAACCTACTTTTTCTTACTGACAGCTCGATCGATCGAGCCATAAAATATGGAACAGCCTAAATAACCAGGCTCTCATAGATTGAGATGAACACCCATGTTGAAATTAATTTACACCGAAACTGACCTACGCATGGAACTGTTGACTACCGATCTGGAAGATTGGATCGAGCAGAGACTTTTATTCTCAGATAGCACTGGTGAAATAACTTCCCTCAGTTCTAGCACAGCAAGTTTTCTGTTGCCAACGACGATTTGTGAAGCTACCGCAATTAATTTTTATCTCTATCATCAAGGTGCAACCACTGTCACAGCTAATTACTGCGATCTCGGCTCGATCGAAATCGGACTGACTGGTTATTGGCTGTCCACAGATCCAGATAGCGATCGAGGCATATTTGTGACCCAATTACTCGATCGAGTAGAATTTTATCTCTGGCAATTGTGGTGTAGTGGAAATAGTCAGTCAGCAATGATCGATCGAGTTGTTAATTAAGGATTAGAAGCTGACAAGTTTGCGCGGTAAGTCGTTAGGCATCAATATCTTAATTATGTTACTATCGCAATCTTCAGCAATAAGGGTAGGGGTAATTCATGAATTACCCCTACCCTAAATTTTAGTTAAAATAAAATATCGGGAACCAGCAATAACTAATCATTATGCAATCTCTAGACACCAGACCGCTGCTAGTTGATATCAGCCATATCACTCTTCGCCTCACCCACGCAGAGTTTGAGCAACTGTGTCAAGATAACCCCAAAATGCCGTTTGAGTTAACCGCTACCGGAGAATTAGTCATAATGGCACCAGCCGGATGGGAAAGCTCAGAGAAGAATAGTGATTTGACTACCCAGGTCAATATCTGGAATCGCCAAACTAAACTAGGTAAAGTTTTTGATTCTTCTGGTGGCTTCACGCTCCCGAATGGCGCGGTTCGATCGCCTGATGTGACTTGGATCGAAAAGTCTAAATTTGAGGGTGTCTCGGCTAAAA
The DNA here is from genome assembly GCA_031385105.1 of Chamaesiphon sp. OTE_78_metabat_374. Classification (GTDB taxonomy): domain Bacteria; phylum Cyanobacteriota; class Cyanobacteriia; order Cyanobacteriales; family Chamaesiphonaceae; genus Chamaesiphon. The sequence goes on along the minus strand of JANNBD010000244.1, from coordinate 2,291 downwards.
TTGCCTTTCCACAGATCGTTCCTGATTTTGTGATTGAGCTGCGATCGATGAGTGACAGCTTAACTACGCTCCAGGGTAAGATGTTGGAGTATCAAGCTAATGGTGTGCGGTTGGGATGGTTGATTAATCCCCAGCAACAACAGGTGGAAGTTTATCGATTGGGGCAGCCAGTGGAAATATTGCAGTCGCCGCTGACGCTTGATGGTGAAGATGTTTTAGTTGGCTGCTCGATCGATCTCAGTGCAATTTTGTAGGAATTTACGGTTGTAGCCCCAATTGGATTTTAATCGCACGTTCCACTGCTTTAACATCTTCCGAAGAAAGGGAACCAAGTTGGCTTGTTAGTCGTTCTTTAGATGCCGTCGTCAATTGATCTGCCATCGCCTTGGCTTTTTTTCCATCTAGAATCACGATCGCTTCGGCAGGATATAGTCGCCCAGTATTGCTAGTCAATGGTACAACTTGAACACGATTTAGAGCAGCATTAGCAGCATCATTACTGATAATAACGGCGGGTCGAGTTTTCCGAATTTCACCACCGACTGACGGGTTCTCTTTCAGAGAGGCTACGCCAACGAAATCTACCCACCAAACCTCACCCCGCAACATCAATCCCGCTCCCAATTAGTCCGTTACTCCATTCTAGTGCTTCCCGTTCTCGCTCTGTATCAGCCGCCATTGCTTGATAAGCAGATGCGAGATCTTCTTTCAAAACATGAGGACGAGCTAAACTTTCCAGAAACTGACTGATATTACCCTTGCCGATGACGCGATAAAGCGCGTCATAGACTTCTTCGTCAATGGTAATGGTCATTTTTTTGTGCATGACTCTACTGTCTAATAGATATTTACACTTTAACACGTACACGTATACGTGTCTAATTGTAATTGTTCCAGTTCCAGCACTACTAATCTCTGAGATCCCCGAACTTTTTGAGAAATCGAGGATCTGTCACGCGACTAGCTAACCAATGATAAAGTTAACTAATTTTCCAGGTACCACAATTACCTTCTTAATCTCCTTCCCATCAGTAAACTTCTTCGTAATCTCCGATTCCCGCGCATGAGCTTCTAAAGTTGCCGCATCCTTGGTTGCTGGAATTTGAATTGTGCCGCGAGTTTTGCCCATGATTTGAATTACCAGGGTAATTTCATCAGCAATCAAAGCAGCCGGATCGAATTCACACCAGGGCTGTTCGTGGATCGAGCCTGTATGTCCGGTGAGCTGCCACAATTCTTCTGCCATGTGCGGTGCAAATGGTGCCGAGAGAATCAATAATGTTTCGATTCCTTCAGCATATACATGTGAATCTTTGCAATCAGCATCGGTGATGGCATTACTCAGTTTCATTAATTCGGATATCGCAGTATTAAACTGATAATTTCCATCTAAATCTTCGGTAATTGCTTGGATCGCATGGTGAACAAAGCGGCGTAAATCCTTCTCGGATTTAGATAATGTCTCGCTAGTTTTTTTAGCAACAGGTTGATAATTCAGCACCAACCGCCACAACCGATTGAGAAAGCGAAATTGTCCTTCGACATCGGCATCATCCCATTCGAGATCTTTTTCCGGTGGTGCTTTGAATAAGATAAACATGCGGGCGGTATCTGCGCCATATTTGCCTAATACTTCGGCTGGATCTACGCCGTTGTATTTTGACTTGGACATCTTGTCAAAGGAGATTTCCAGCGCGTCACCAGTGGTGGGATCGGTAGGATTATTTAGATCTCCGACTGTATTTGGGGCGATGTATTTGCCAGTTTTGGGATTTTTATAAGTGGTCGCTTGTACCATCCCTTGGGTGAGCAATTGTTGAAATGGTTCGTCAAAATTGAGTAGCTTAGTTTTACCACCATCTCCAGCCCCAAAATCGCGGACAATTTTAGTAAAGAACCGAGCATATAACAGATGCAAAACGGCATGTTCGACACCGCCCACGTATTGATCTACAGGGAGCCAATCATTGGTAATATTCGGGTCAAATATTTGCTTGTCATTACCTGCATCTGGATAGCGAAGGAAATACCAGGAGGAATCGACAAATGTATCCATTGTGTCGGTTTCTCGCTTGGCGGCGGTACCGCAAGTCGGACAGGGGACATTTACCCAAGATTCTAATTGAGCCAATGGATTACCACCTTTGCCTGTGAATTCTACATCTTCGGGCAATTTCACTGGTAAATCTGCTTCGGGGACTGGTATCGCGCCAACCGCCGAGCAATCCGGCGAACTGCTCACCGCCGCCTATACCGAAGCTGGCGTGATAATCAACTCCAGTCAATTCGAT
>JANNBD010000543.1:0-6380 GCA_031385105.1 Chamaesiphon sp. OTE_78_metabat_374 | reverse complement strand
CCACGCCCCTACAGGTTAATTGTGTAGGGGCGTGGCCTCGTGCCCGCCCGGTGGTTATTGCTTTGCAAACGCGCTGGCGGAGGTTGCAACTACAATCTACGATGCGACTCGTTCTTTTTCCATCAGCATTTTCGCGGCTGCTGCCTTGACAGATGCAGTCCCAGGAATGGGGCGTGTCCAGAACCGATGCTCTTTAATTGCATCGATAAAAGTAGTCGCAAAAGTCGCCATCTCCGCTGTATCGCGACTGGCAATCACACCCAACTGGTTACTCATTTTGCCATTGACTTGGCTGGAGTCGATCCCGTGGAGATTGGCTTGCATCAGCAGATCTACACCTTCACCAGTTGCCGCGATCGGTTTAAAGTGTTTGAAAGCTTCATAAATAAAGCTCAAGGGGTCGCCGTGGGCGGTCAGAGCCTCAATACTGCGATCTCCCCCAGGGACATAAATCGCGTCGTAGAGTACCGATGCCGTCGTCAAGAAGGTCTGATCGACATCGATCTTGCCACCATCGCTATTGACGATCGAGCCACCATAGAGGGAGACTAGCTCAGAGTTGATGTGCATTGCGCTCAGAGATTGCTTGAGCATGGCGATCTGAGCGGCATCTACCCCATCTGCGGCGAGAATTGCCACTTTGCGACCTTTGGCGGTCTTGGTGGTGTGTTCTTGGCTGAGTGCGGGGGACTTTTGACCGTGGTTGGGTGTGGCTGGCTCGGTCGGTGCTGGCATTCCCAAGCCTTTGGCAACGCGCTTGGCAAGTTCGCCATCGACTTGATTGAAGCGGTGGAGCATCCGCTCTTTGACTGCCATTTGGGGCACTTTACCCAGTTCAAAGTGAGCGGCTTCGACCAGGCGATCTTGTTCGCCAGTCGAGAGGCTATTCCAGAACAAGGTGGCTTGGCTGAAATGATCGGCAAAACTGGGGCTACGCTGGCGAATATTGTGCCCTTCGACCCGTTCGGGATAGCTGACAAAACCGCCATCTTCTTGGGCTACTGGCGCGGGGAGATTGCCGCCGAGGGAGTTGGGTGAGTAGTTGACGGAGCTGGTTTTGATGTCCATCTGCATCCGTCCGTCTTGGTTGTTATTGCTAAACGGGCAGACGGGGCGGTTGATCGGGAGATGGACAAAGTTGGGGCTACCCAAGCGGTGGAGCTGGGTATCGTGGTAGGACATCAACCGACCTTGGAGGAGGGGGTCATCGCTGAAGTCAATTCCTGGCACCACATTTGATGGTTGGAACGCAACTTGCTCGGTTTCGGCAAAGAAGTTGTCAGGATTGCGATTGAGTACCATTTTACCGATCGAGCGGACGGGTACGAGTTCTTCAGGAATGAGCTTCGTCGCATCCAAAATATCAAAGCCGAATTTCAGTTCGTCCTCTTCTTCCACGATCTGTACGCCTAGCTCGTACTCTGGATAGTTGCCCATTTCGATCGAGTTCCACAATGTCCGGCGATGGAAGTCGGGATCTTTGCCCGCGATCTTTTGGGCTTCATCAAATACGTTGGAGTGAGCACCTGCCATCGGTTTCCAGTGATATTTAACAAACACAGATTTACCCGAACCATTGACCCACCGGAAGGTGTGAACGCCAAAACCCTGCATGGTGCTAAAGTTACGCGGCACTGTGCGATCGGATAATGTCCACATAATCATGTGCATCGATTCGGGCACCAGCGAAATAAAGTCCCAGAAATTTGGATGGGCGGTGGAAGCCTGGGGGATTTCGTTGTTGGGTTCGGGCTTGATCGAATGGACGAGATCGGGAAACTTAATCGCATCCTGAATGAAGAACACCGGAATATTATTCCCTACGATGTCATAGTTGCCTTCCTCGGTGTAAAACTTCACCGAAAAGCCCCGCACATCGCGGACGCTATCCGCCGAGCCGCGCGAACCACCCACAGTCGAGAACCGCACGAATACAGGCGTTTTGGTCGCTGGATCGCCTAAGAATTTTGCCTTAGTAAATTCAGACATCGCTTCATAGGGCTGAAAATAGCCATGTGCGCCTGCACCCCGCGCGTGAACTACCCGTTCAGGGATGCGCTCACGATCAAATGCCGTTAACTTCTGTTGAAAGTGAAAATCTTCCAGCAATGTCGGCCCGCGTGCGCCTTCTTTGAGCGAATTATCGGTGCTGTTAAGTGGTACACCCTCATCGGTGGTTAGTCGTTCGCCTGGAGCGGTGCGATAGTTTTCTAGGCTCTGATTTTTGCTCTGCTCGTCAACCGAATTTTGTTCGCTCATGATATGCCTGGAAAGTGGTATTTTGGGCTGATGGGATTTACAAAAAGTGGCGAGGTAATTACCAAGATTTAGCCTCTGGATTTACCTCGCCATTTCAACATAAGCAATAAAATCTGTCTTAAAATCATTCTTTAGGTAGAGATCTACTTCTATCTGGAGAACGAAAATTTGCTTTCGCTCTCTTCAACTTCCGCGCCGCGTTTGACCGCAAGTTGATAGGCGGGACGGGCATGGATTCGATCGAGCCAATCCATCAACTTTGGACGGCTAGGAGCCAAACCAGCCCGCTCTGTAGCATTTTCCAGCGGAAAACTCATCTGGATATCAGCAGCAGTAAATTCATTACCAACAAACCAGGGGGAATGTGCTAGTTCTGATTCTAAATAATCCAAATTAGTTGTAATTTGAGGATCGAGAAAAGAGCTGCGAATTGGTTGGGAAATCGAGCGAACAATTGGACGTAAAAAGAATGGTGATCGCTCTTCCATTTTGTCGAAGACTAACTTAATTAGCAGCGGTGGCATCAAGGAACCCTCGGCATAATGCAGCCAATACCGATATCGCAATCGCTCCGGTACATCCAGTGGCGGCGCAAATCTCCCCTCGCCATAACGCTCGACTAGATATTCAACGATCGCGCCGGATTCGGCTAGTGTCAGTTCGTCATCGGTAATCACTGGTGATTTGCCGAGGGGATGGATTTGACGCAGGGATGCTGGAGCCAGCATGGTTTCGGGATCGCGTTGATAGTATTTGATGTCATAGTCGAGTCCGAGTTCTTCGAGCAGCCAGAGGATCCGCTGGGAACGGGACTTATTGAGGTGGTGAACGGTAATCATGTTGTGTAGATATAACAGGACATAGACTGTAGGGGCGGGTTTATGCTAGAAATCTAAGTAATCTCGATAACTGTCGTACGAACCCGCCCAACCCCACTAACGGTTACGATGACACGGGTTTTCAGGTTTTCTTCGAGGACAACAGCAACTCACCGACAACCCGAACGATCGAAATGTTGATGGTGGGTGAGGGCGGGTTCGTACGATAGTTATCGTTACGTGCGAGGGTTTATGGCATAAAGCGGCGTTTTTATTCTTGGGTTCCCCCAGAATAAAAAAACGACAAGACACCCGCCCCTACAGATCGTTGTTTCTTACATTTTAAGAACGCCTACCCCATTAATCGCCATCATCCCCGCAACTGCCGAAGCAACCAAGGATGTTAAAGCTGTTCCAAACAACCACCAAGCCGCACTTGCAGCCATTTTCTGAGCTTCGATCGCCTGTGCTTGCGCCTGTTGTTTGACTGCTTTAAATCGTTTTTGGACTTCTTGCTGAATCCGCTGTCCCCGTTCCATCACGGTGTTGCGGGTGTCCTCGATTTTGGCAATGATCCGGTTGGCATCTGCCTCGGAGATATCCTCACGGGAACTCAAGACAGCGATTAGGGTTTCCTTGTCAAATTGTCCCAACCGCTCTCCCAGTGCTTCAAATCCCGCTTGAGGATCATCAAACACCTTGCTAAAGTCGGCTTGAATCCCCTCGTAGTTGAGTTCGGGACGCTCTAGGGCATTAAGATAGTCGCGGACTTTACCGAAGATATTATCGATCGCCGATTGGAAGGTTTGTCAAACTTTTTGAATCTGCTCGGTGAGCGATTTGTAAGTCGATTCTACCTCGTCGGCAATTCGGTTTGCTTCCTCCTCAGACATATCCTCACGCTGGGATAATAAGGCTACAAAGGTCGATCGATCGAAATGACTAAACCTGTCACCTAAGCTATCAAACCCTGCTGTAGGGTGCTTCAAGAGCAGTTGGAGGTCACGTTTGATGCTGTCAGGATTGAGTTCTTCTTTGTCGGTATTCCGCAGATAGTTCTCCAGGCTAGCTTCAAAGTCTACCGCTTGTTTTTGGGCGCGATTAGCGAGACGGCGGGGTGCTTTGACAATGGAGCTAATCGCAGATTGAACTCGATCGACTGTAGCATTTACCTGTTCTTCGGTGAGATTTCCCTGCTGGGTAAGTAGCTTGACTAATGTTTCTCGATTCTCCGTAGGAGAGGCTCCGCCAACGACTTGCGATAATCGATCTCGCAGTGCCCCAGCACCTGCTTTCGGGTCGTCTAACAAGGTTTGCAGATCTTGTTTAATCCCTTCAGGATCGAGTTCTTCGAGGTTGGTTTTCCGCAGGTATTCAGTCAGTGCCGCAGTCGTTTTTTCGTACTGCGCTTTGGCTTGCTCGGTGACTTCTCCAGGTGCTTTGAGAATATTATCTTTGACTGATTCAGATTCATTTGTCTGAGTAGAATTGACTACTTCCGATCGCACTTCTTCCAGATAGTTGGAGAGATTCTCGATACTTTCTGGTTTGAGATCTTCTCGGAGAGATAGAGTTTCGACAAAGTAATTGCGATCGAGATACTCTAATTCTTGGCGAATTGTAGCGGGATCTGCTTGCGGATCGTAGACAACATCTTTAAACTCTTTTTTCACTGCTGTTTGATTCAATTCCCACGCAGGTGAGAACAACAGGTAGTTTTCTAGATCTGCTCTAATCACACTAAAGGGTTTAGTTTTGGTGTCGGACTCTTGTGCTTCGGATTGTTCAGAGCCGCCTAAGACAGATGCTTTGAGTTTGTTAATTTGACCAGAAACCTTCTCGACATCGAGATCGGAAAGGTCGGTATTTTGGACTACTTTACTCAAGAGCGCACTCAAGCCAAACTGGAGAGCCTGACTAGTAAAGCTACCACCATTACCATCTTTGAGATCGATCCCTTTGACTAATTGCTGAACTTTACCAGCTAATTCATCAGAATTTAGATCTTCTGGTGTTGCCGACTTGAGTAACTCGCGCAGTTGACTGGGGACATCTTTTTGACCGCCTTCTTTGCCAACTAATTGTTTCCAAGTACTTTCCAGTTTGTCAGCAATTTGATTGATATCTTTTTTCGAGAAATCTGTCCGGCTGCTTACTAAATCAACGAAACTTTGACGATCGATATTACTCAACAAATCACTACTCGTAATGTCTTTAAGATCTGATTCTTTCAGCAGCTTTTCAAACTGAGAGCCAATTTTATCGATATCCAAATTGGGTAGCTGTAAATTACTGAGCGAACCTTGCAGTGTTTTTTGAATGCTACCAGCATCCAACCCAGAAGTTAACTCGCGGCGGACAGCAGCCGTAATGTCTTCGGCTGTAGATACTACCTGATTCTTGGCAGCATTTGCGCCAATTGCGGTCGTGGCAGTACCCATCATCCCCTGAAGACCAGAGCTAGCAGTATTTACGATCGAACCAATTAAGGAACCAACTGCATTCGCACCAAGTAAAACTATCAGTGAAAAATAGGCAGACCAAATTGTCACGCCCACGATCGCACCAGCAAATGCACTAGTTGTCAGGCTGAGTTTTACTGCCAAAAAACAAGCAGCAGCTAGAGAAATCGTCACCGTTACTAGTGCGCCGATGCCGATTTTGGTTTCGATTCCCCGTACGGTATCCATTAAACCATCAGAGTCATCGCCGGAATCTGGCACCATACCTGGAGAAGCAATCAGAGCAACTGATAGGTTTGTTAATAATAATTGAAACGCGATCGCCATCAATAAGCCTGACAACAGTGCGACCAAAAATTGAGGGCTGGAAAAATTCTCGACAATGGCTCCGCCTAACTCAGAGTTAAACTGTGCCAGGGGAAATAGTTGATTATTTGAACCTTGGATCAAATCTAAATATGGAAGCATATTATTTTCTTTGCTAAGGGTGTTTTTTAAGCTGATTCCACCCACGCTCTTTTGATCGATCTCAGGGCGACTCGGTGAAAGCTGGGCTTATTATTAGCATTGCAAACCGCTCGAAAAATAACTTCTGTCCAAAGGTATACATTTGAATTTACTTTTTAAGATCGATCTAGCCAACCACAAGATCCCCGACTTCTTTAAAGAAGTCGGGGATCTGATGCTAGTAATAAATCCTGTATCTATCTTTTGGAAGATTAATCATCAATTAGTAGAGATTAAAATAATAGTTACAAATATGATTTGAACGATCATTTCTATTTCCATACAATATTCGACAATTACTAAAACCTATGTCACGTCTTGAGATCTACCCATC
>JANNBD010000511.1:0-5018 GCA_031385105.1 Chamaesiphon sp. OTE_78_metabat_374 | reverse complement strand
GACTACCCAACAGCCTGGAGCAATCGATTCTCAGCCGACAGATGCCGAAATTTTAGATTTTTTGGACTTGCATAAATAATGAAAATTACAAAATTAATCAATAGCATCGATCGATTCTTCAGCTCCAGTCAGGACTAATTCTGTCTCCATCGGTGGATTTTGCCAGGGATCAGTAATTTCTCGATCGTAACCAGATCGATCGTGATTGGTTCTGCCATATTCCCCTCGATCGAGAATATCTTCAATCAATACTTCATTGATCCACACCTTCGCAACTACCGTCAATGGCAAAGCTAATAATAATCCCATAAAACCAAAGAAAGTAGTAAAAAAGACCTGAGCAATTAACGTAATTGCAGGTAATAAAGATACCTGCTGTGCCATAATATACGGCGTGAGTAAGCTACTTTCAAACTGTTGAATTAGAAAATAAATTGCAAATATTGCCACAGCCTTCCAGGGTTCATCGAGCAAAGCGATCGCCACTGGAATAATCACACTAATTGTTGGCCCTAAATTAGGAATAAAATTCAGCAATCCAGCGAGAATAGCTTGTGCTAACGCTAGGGGAATCTTGAGGGAATACAAACCGATAAAGCTCAGTGCTGCTACCACAACCATACTCAATAACGCACCAGCAACCCACTTCCCCAAAGACACCTCGCATTCCGCTAGAATGCCATCAACTCGTCGTCGATAAAAGCTTGGAAATAAAGCAATAAACGCCCCCCGATATGCAGTCGGTTGAGCCAACAACATGATCGTCAAAATTACCATGAATAGTAGGTTCAACACTGCACCTAGAGAACTAGAAAATATTGTCAGCGATTGCCCCGCAAAAGACTGTAATAATGGTTGAATTTGCTTAGTTAAATCCTGAATATTTGGCAAGTAAGGAATCAATGGAGCGGGAATATAAGCCGCAAGATTGGTGCCCCATTGACTGGAAGATTTGATAATTGCTGGCAACTTGGTTGTTGTTAATTCTTGAAACTGAGTAATAAATGGCGGTACGATCAGAATGAAGAAGCAAATTAAGATGCCAACAAAGATCGAAATAGCCGCAAGAATGCCTGCTGCTCGTGGAAGTTTCAATCTATACTGAATTTTTCGAGCTAGCTTGTTTAGTGCTGTTGCAAAAACTATAGCCGCAAACACAATTAACAACATCTGTCGAATTTGCCACAATATATATAGTGACAACACCAAAGCCACAAATCCCAACCATTGACCTAGCAACATAAGCAGATTTTATCAATTATCGACAAGTCGAGATTACACCCAGCTATCGATCGATTGGGCATGAGATGATCGATAACTACAGCATTTTATCATGATCGCAGAATACTCCAGCCTAGACTATTCATATCTACTACTATCCACTTTTAATATTGATCGCAATTAACCCCGATACCAAATAATTGAAATTCCAACTTGATCGATCTACTGGCGAGGAAGAAGCCGATCTAGCTGAAGTTGAAGTCCGGAGAAAATCGGCGATAAAATAGATTCTCCTAGTCGAAATTGCTGCTGGATATAACTTTCTCCCACAAGTTGACAAACAGTAAAAGTTGGCTGCTTTGGTTTCCCGATAAAAGCGATCCCACCGATGCCTAAATAATCTATAATCCAGTACTCAGGAATACCCAACAAAGCGTATTCTTCGATCTTCCGCGCATAGTCATCTTGCCAATTGGTACTGACAACTTCCACAACTAGCTCAATCGTGCTGCCATTGCAAATAATCGGTTCTTTGCGCCATAGCGGTTCTTGGCTGAGTTTAGCTTCATTTAGCACAATTGCATCAGGACGCAATGCAGTTGCAGCCATTGCAGGTGGTTTGAGCAGGCAATTTTTGGGAACAATCCAGTTGCGCTGAGAACGTAGGATTTCACCAAAAATGTAGCCGATAATCTGTCCAGTTACAGCTTCATGTGGGCCAGTTGGTTCCATGTCGCGCAATTCTCCATCAATTAGCTCATAACGAGGATTGTCACTATATTGGACGATGAATTCATCAAAAGTGAGAACTTTAGTAGGTGTATAGGTCATAGATTATTTATCCCTATCTCAATGCTTAAAGTTTAATGTCTAGATTAACCCCGATACCAAGTACTTGGAACTCCAGCTTTATCAATTACGACGATTTTATCTTCGGTTAATTGAGCGCGGATTCGATCGCTAGTAGCAAAATCTTTATTTGCTCTGGCTGTTTGTCGTTCGACTAATAATGCTTCGATTTCGGCATCACTTAAACCACCTGCTTGCACTTTCAATTCGTCGGGATTAACCATTAAACCTAATACTCCTGCTAATTCAATTAATGTTTGCCACTTTTGTTTAAGCAGCGTTGGATCTGCTGTTTGTTCGCTGCTGTGGGCGATAATATTGCCAACTTTTCGCAGTTCTTTGGCGAGTTCAAATATGACCACCAAACCTTCTGCAAAATTGAAGTCATCGTCTACCGCTGCAAGAAATCTATTCACCTCATCGGTAGTTGTAGCTGGTGACACGATCAAATTTGGATTGAGATTATTCCAGCCTAATTTGTCACCAAATTCATAGCCGAACAACAAGCCATCTTTGATAGTCTGCCAGCTTTGTCCCGCTGCGGTAATTGAAGCATCATTAAAATCGATCGGTTTGCGATATTGGGCGGTGAGGACAAATAACCGGACAGTCATCGGATCGATATCGACTTTGGTGCCACTTGCATCGTGATAATCACCGAGTAATTTGCGGATGGTGGTGAAGTTGCCCAAGGATTTAGACATTTTTTCACCGCCGATATTCACCATCCCATTGTGCATCCAGTAGGTCGATAGTGGTCGATCGTGAGCGCATTCAGATTGGGCAATTTCGTTCTCGTGATGGGGAAAGACTAGATCGTTGCCGCCGCAGTGAATATCGATCGTTTCCCCCAGTTGGGTACGGATCATCGCAGAGCACTCGATATGCCAGCCTGGGCGACCATTTCCCCAAGGAGACTTCCAGGCAGGTTCGCCTGGTTTTGCCGCCTTCCACAGGGCAAAATCAAAGGGATCTTCTTTTTTAATCTGATCGGGATCTGCTGCGGCGATTCTTTCTCCGGCTCCGGCGCGGAGATCGTCGAGGTTGCGTTTGGAGAGTTTGCCGTATTCATCAAATTTCCGCACGCGGAAGTAGACATCACCGTCTACTGTGTAGGCAAAGCCTTTTTGCTCAAGATCGCCAATTAAATCTTGAATCTCTTGAATATGTTTGGTAGCGAGGGGATAGCTATCAGCATCGGCGACATTGAGACTGTGCATGTCTTCAAAGTACGCCGCCGTATATTTTTCAGCTACAGCAGTCATCGAAATTTGTTCGAGTTCGGCACGGTTGAGAATTTTGTCGTCGATATCGGTGAAATTCTGAACATACTCAACTTTGTAGCCTCGCCATTGGAGATAACGCCGCACGGTATCCCAAACAATCGAAGATCGAGCATGTCCCAGATGGCAGTAGTCATATACAGTCACCCCACAGCAGTACATTTTCACCTGGTTGGGTGTCAAGGTTTGAAACGGCTCTTTGGTTCTGGAGAGGGTGTTGTAGATGATTAGCGTCATGGTAGTGATTCGATTTAGGCTGGAGGGATCAGGCTTTGGGCTTTGGGCTTTAGCCTCTAGGGAATTAGACTCTTAAATACAGGTTAAAATAGCTAGTGACTGGTAAGAGCAGAATAATTGCTCTATTCTAAGTTTGCCACCGATTGACTGCGAATTTCTGTATACTCTCAACTCATACTTTTATGACTTCAACTACGATCGCGCCAACTCTTGAAATCATTGACGTAGACCAGAAGCTAGTGCCTGTGACGATTATCACGGGGTTTCTCGGTAGTGGCAAGACTACGCTGCTTAATCATATTCTTCAAAACCAGCAAGGGATTAAGACGGCGGTGCTGGTGAATGAGTTTGGCGAAATCGGCATCGACAACGATCTGATTGTCGCGACTGGTGAAGATATGGTGGAGCTAAATAATGGCTGTATTTGCTGCACCATCAATGAGGATTTGGTTAACGCAGTGCATAAAGTCTTGGCTCGATCGGAACAGATTGATTACTTGGTGGTTGAAACAACTGGTGTTGCCGATCCATTGCCAGTGGCACTGACTTTTTTGGGTACAGAACTCAGGGATGTGACGCGGTTAGATTCGATCATTACCCTAGTTGATGCTGCGAATTTTAGCATCGATTTATTCAATAGTGAAGCTGCTCAAAGTCAGATTACTTATGGCGATATTATCTTATTAAATAAGACTGATTTGGTCGATGAAGCAGATGCAGATTTATTAGAAGTTCGGCTGCGGGACATGAAAGAAGGGGCGCGGATTATTCGCACCACCAAATCACAGGTATCTTTACCCATGATTCTCAGTGTGGGACTATTTGAGTCTGACAAATATTTGGCTGCGCCCGCCAAGCATTATGATCACGGGCATTCCCACGATCATCATGACCACGCCCATGCAGTAGAACATGAAGACCACAGCAACTGCGATCACGATCATAATCAGTGTGAACATGATCATTCACATGATCATTCACATGATCATTCTAAGCATTCACACCACTTAGACAATGATGGTTTTACATCGATGTCATTTGTGAGCGATCGACCATTTATGCTGCGGAAGTTTCAGCATTTTCTAGACAATCAATTGACGGTAAATATCTTCCGTGCTAAGGGATTTTTATGGTTTGATGAAAGCGATAAATGTCATGTCTTCCATCTCTGTGGCAAACGATTCTCGATCGATGATGAACAGTGGAAGGGCGAACCTCAAACTAAGTTTGTAATTATCGGTCAAGATTTGGACAATGATAAAATTCGCAAGCAATTGGAGAACTGTTTGACTACTGACAAGGCAATGGCTGGGAGAGGTTTTGGGAAGTAGAAGATACTAGATTCGCTCAAGTACCGCACAAGGGTTAAAATCGGTGCTAGTAATGCAAAGTCCGCCTACGCGGACTGGTAGATTAGATTAGTCCGCG
>JANNBD010000446.1:0-9143 GCA_031385105.1 Chamaesiphon sp. OTE_78_metabat_374 | reverse complement strand
GCAAGACAGGACACAATAGAACAAGTACAAGGTTAAGGAGAGATCGATCGTGGCGCAGATGTATTATGACAACGATGCTAATTTAGACCTATTAAACGGCAAAACCGTTGCAATTATTGGTTATGGTAGCCAAGGACACGCACACGCTCTCAACCTCAAGGATAGTGGCGTAAATGTAATTATTGGTTTGTATGCGGGTAGTAAATCTGCGGCTAAAGCAGAAGCAGAAGGTTTGACCGTCAAAACAGTTGCTGAAGCATCAGCCGCCGCAGACTTGATTATGATTTTGCTCCCCGATGAAGTCCAACGGGGTATTTACGAAACTGAGATTAAACCAAATCTAAGTGCTGGTAAAACACTTGCTTTCGCCCACGGTTTTAACATTCACTTCGGGCAAGTCCTACCACCAGCAGATGTCGATGTTGTGATGATCGCTCCCAAAGGTCCCGGGCATACAGTTCGCTATGAGTACCAAAAAGGACAAGGAGTACCTGCTCTATTTGCTGTCTATCAGGATGCTTCCGGTCAGGCACGCGATCGAGCGATGGCTTATGCTAAAGGCATTGGCGGTACCCGTGCGGGGATTTTGGAAACTACGTTCCGCGAAGAAACCGAAACAGATCTTTTCGGCGAACAGGCGGTATTATGCGGGGGTTTGAGTGCCCTCATCAAAGCTGGGTTTGAAACTCTCGTCGAAGCAGGTTATCAGCCCGAATTAGCCTATTTTGAGTGTCTCCACGAAGTCAAATTGATCGTCGATCTAGTCGTCGTCGGTGGTTTGGCAGAAATGCGTAGTAGTATCTCGAATACTGCTGAGTACGGCGATTACACTCGCGGTCCTCGGATTGTCAACGATGCTACTAAGCTAGAGATGAAAAAAATCTTGAGTGAAATTCAATCGGGACAATTTGCCCGCGAATTTATTCTCGAAAAACAATCTGGTAATGCTGGCTTCACTGCCGTCCGTCGATTGGAAGCAGAGCACCAAATCGAATCGGTTGGTAAGGATCTCCGTGCCATGTTTAGCTGGTTGAAGAAAAACTAGAATTGGTAATGTGGCTTGGCGATCGTGCCGTTAATTATCTTCGAGCACGAAGCCAGCCACATGATCGATCCAACCTCAATTTTGATTTAATGTAACCAATACAGTATTAATCAGAAATCATCTGTCGCACTACAATCACGGTGCAGTCGGAGCCACGAGCGATCGATTCAGGAATATTACCTTGAATTGTCTGCTGGAGTAATCCCTCCCGACTGGCACCTAAGATGATCGCATCACATTTTTTTTCGACTGCAAGATTGATCGTTCCAGCAGCAACATCATCAGCATAGAGCGGCAGGTTAGTAGTCGGCACACCCAACTTATGGCGAACTAGGTTTGCGGTAGCATTTAAGTGGTCGAGATCTGGCTGTGGATTACTAGAATCGAAGAATTGACAGAGATATATTTCGGGGTTGCAACTCAAAGACATTAGAGCTGGTAATAGCTCTAAACCATACTGCATATTTGGGCCACCTGCGATCGGTACTAACCAGCGATCGAGCTGCACCTGCGAAGCCGGAAATTGACTCATCGCTTGCAAATTCTTACCCAATTTGACCAGTACCACTGGACATGGAGCCTGCCGGATTGCTGTATCCACCGTGTTACCAAAAATCCGATCGGGTGCAGATGTTTTACCCTGCCAACCCATGCAGAGTAGATCGATATGTCGCTCTTTAATTGTTTCCAAAATAGTAGTAGCTGGATCGTGAGCGACGCGAATTTGAGTATGTACCTGAATGCCCCAGATTTTGGCTTGGGCGATCGCTCGTGCTAGTAGTTGATGACTGAAATCAATGTCTACAGAGGTTTCCGCTGGAGGGCTGCCATGAGGGATGACGATCGCACAGAGGCACTCCAATTCATAGTCATATTGTTTCGCGATCGACAAAGCCAACTCCAGCAGCAGATCACAGGTATGGGGATTACTCAGGGGCACTAATAATCGTCCTTTACCCGTCGCAGGCGATCGAGTTTGATAGACAAGATAGGAGGGATTTGGCTGGGGTTTGAGGAAGTTCTGATTGCTACTGACTCGCTCGGCTTCACAGCGAATAATATCGGCACGGGTAATAATTCCGACCAGTTTGCGCCCATCAATGACGGGCAAACGGCTGATTTTGTGACGAGACAGCAGATGCAAGATCGAGGTCAGAGTTTCTTGAGGCGCAACTGTAATTACCTGCTGCACCATAATTTTACTGATGGGTGTTTTCATATTCCACAGTTGGGAAGTGAGCACATCTAAATCGCTCTGACTCAGGATCCCGACTAATCTACCTTCATCCACAATTGGAAAGCCGCGATGGTGGGAACGGGCAAAAGCTTGGATGGCATCATCGATCGTCATTTGACTAGCAAGTGTTTCCACCCGCCGCTGCATAATATCAGCAGCGATTAAACCTTCCCATCGTCGATCGATTAAATCTGGATGGGCAATATTAATCCCCCTCCGAGCAAGTAGATGTTGATAAATGGAATCGGGAAACAGTTGTTCGGCGACTAAATAAGCGACTACCGAACCAATCATCAGCGGCAAGATCAAATTGAATTTAGCAGTCATTTCCCAGACAATGACAATCGCCGTAATCGGGCGGCGGGTGATTGCACTAAACACCGCGCTCATCCCCGTTAGAGCATAAACAGTCGGGGAGCTGAGAATGAGATTAAAAGGCAGCAGATCGCTATAGTAGCCATTCTGAATTCCTGTGGCTAATAAATTTCCCAACGCGGCACCTAAAACCAAACTCGGTGATAACAGCCCGCCTGGAGCCGTCGAACCAAAGGCGATTAGGCACATCAAAAATTGACTTGCCAAAATCCAGGCTGCTGTCTGCCACTGAATATCGCCAATCACCAAGAAATCTTTTAAATCTCGATTCCCTTGCAAAGCATCTGGCAATAGAGCCGTAATAATTCCGGTAATACCGCCAGCTACAGCAATTTTAATTGCCAGAGATCGACCGTGAAATCGATCGTGATAAAACTGCAAACTTGCGAGCAAACTACGATTGCAAATCGCGCCCATCAAGCCTCCCAGCATCCCAACTACGATCAGCAAGGGAATCTCACCAACAGCAAACTGAAGCTGGAGATTACTCAGGTCTGGAATCATCCCTCGCCCCCCGATGCTCAAAGAAACCGCACCGCCTACAACTGCGGCAATAATCGCTGTTCCCAAGGTCAGATCGGGCAAATCTTGGAACAGTTCTTCAATCACAAATATTACCCCTGCCAGAGGCGCATTAAAGCTCGCAGCTAGCCCCGCTGCCGCTCCTGCTGCAATTAATTGGCGTTGATAAGCCGGAGACGTATGTGTCCAATAGCTTAATTGAGCCGCCAGAGCTGCACCAATTTGCACGGTGGGGCCTTGTCGCCCTAAAACTAAGCCGGAGCCGAGCGAAAGTAATGTACTCAGCCATTTAACTACCGCTACCCGCAGATCTAGCGCGATCGGTACATACCCCAAAGCCGCCTTAACTTGCGGAATTCCGCTACCTGTTGCTTCTGGAGCCAGTCTTTCTACCAGTAAGCCGCTCAAACCTCCGCCAACAATACCGACGATCGGCAGTACCAGCCAAGCTGGATAGATCTCCGTCATACCAGCCCGCCACCCCTCCAGCCACAGCAGCGACTGTTTGAGACTAACCGCCGCCAGGGAAGAAACTAGCCCGATCGCACAAGCTTCAAAAATGGCAATTTGTTTTGAACGCAATACTCGATCGCCTTGTCGAGCAAACCAAGATATCCACATTAGGTTAAATTCTGATAGAGATCAATCTTGGTTTGGCCACAATAATTGCACCGCTATTAGTGCAAAGCCAAATGCAGCTAGACCTTTGAGCAATTTCACGGGTAAAAATACCCCAATTTCACCGCCAGCTAGAGCACCGATCGAACTAGCCAATAATAATGCAGCTACAGAGCCAAAAAATACCGCACGGGGATGCTGGCTGCTACCGCCGAGTGCGATTGCGGCTAACTGGCTTTTGTCACCAATTTCGGCGACAAATACCGTGATAAAAGTCAGGGTGAGGAGTTGGAGATCCATTTAGTGGTTTAGTGGTTTAGTTGTTAGTGGTTTAGCCAATTGAGATAGATGTAGGGTGAGTAGTGTCTATCAGCTAGGATCTAGGCTGTCAGCAGGTATTGTCTAAAGCTCAACATTTAGAGCACCCTGATGATACTGGGAATACTGGCGATCGAATCTAGTCCTCTAATTTCGGCTAGGGCTGATTCAAAGTCACCTTCGGAGACTTCGTGAGTGACTACAACTATTTCGGCTCGATCGCCTTGGAATCCGGTTTGGACGATCGATTCGATGCTGACATTGTGCGCTCCAAACCGAGTACCCAATTTACCAATTACTCCAGGCACGTCTAGACAGAGGAATCTGACGTAGAAACTGCTGCGGAGGCTCGATAACGGAGCCATTTGACTATAATGGGTGTGAGCGCAACTCAAGAGCGGATGGAGCGCAGTATTTGGCGATGTCACAGCATCTTCACGACTTGGGTTGGTCTGAATCACACCCAGGATCGCCAGAATGTCCGATACTACCGCCGAAGCCGTTGCTCCGGCACCTGCGCCAGGGCCAAATAACATCACTTCACCTAATGGCTCACCTTCGACTAGGATCGCATTGTACACGCCATTGACATTGGCTAATGGCCGATCTTTGGGGACAAAAGTAGGGTGTACCCGCACAGATACCGCACCCCCTTCGACTCGTTCGGCGATCGCCAGCAATTTAATCACAAAATTGAGCTTATCAGCATAGGCAATATCTGTTGCGCTGATTTTCCGAATCCCTTCGCAATACACATCTTCCCGCTTAATTCTGCCCCCAAAGGCAAGGGCAGCCAAGATGGCGATTTTATCCCCCGCATCCAAACCATCGACATCTGCGGTCGGATCTGCCTCTGCATAGCCGAGAGCCTGGGCATCGGCGAGAATTTCAGCAAAATCGCCACCTTCAGCGGTCATCCGACTGAGGATATAGTTAGTTGTACCGTTGATAATTCCTGTCACCCGCCCAATCCGATTGACCCCAAGGGATTGTTTTAGCGGTTGAATCACTGGAATTCCGCCGCCAACAGCCGCCTCGATCATCACATAGACACCTGCGTTATTGGCTGCGGTAAAGATTTCATCTCCAAATTTAGCAATCACTGCTTTGTTGGCGGTAACTACGTGTTTACCATGCTCGATCGCCTTGAGAATTAGACTCCGAGCGAGATCGATGCCACCAATTAGCTCAACAATAATCTCAATTTCGGGGTCGGTGACGATCGAATCTAGATCTGTCGTGATCGATTCGGTGGGAAGATTGACAGCGCGAGGCTTATCGATCGACCTGACACCCACACGCTGAATCTCGACAAGCTGGAGTAAGTGATGTCGCCCAACGGGATCTTGGAGAATTTGAACCGTACCCGTACCGACGGTACCCAGTCCGAGGATGCCAATTTTAACCACAACTCGATCGCTTTTTAATTACCATGCAGTTTCGATCTTACCATCTCAAGACGTGAGGGGGTCAAAACCCCTCGTCTCGATCTATTCGTGAAAATTTTCTAGGTTTAGAGATCTAGTCCCTTTGGATCTAAACCATACTTATTTGCACCTGACTGACCAGCTTCGATCGCGTAAACTAAGCTCATAATTGGCACAATCGACCACCAACCGCTGCGATCTGTATCATGCATTCTGCGAATAGCAACAGCAATACTCGGAATGATCATCGCAAGATTATAGATACTAGCCAAGATAGTTTGATCTGTTTTGGTGACACCACTGAGAGCAACAGTTAAGATAACCAGCCCAATATAAATAAGGACGTTAAACAGAGTAAACATCCAGTATTCCTGTCTACTTGCACGCCCTTCAAATAGAGCATAGTTTTTTACAACTTTAATGTACCATTCCATAATTTCACCTTTAATATTTAGTTTGATCTAGACTTTGACAATACAACAATCAAAGTAATGTCATTTTACTATGAGTGCTGGCATTGCCCACCAAGCAAAATATCTTGTGGAAAATACGAATTGTTACGGACTAATAAGTAACTTCTCAATTACCCCAACCAAATTTATTTTGGTCTTGCTAGTTCTTCTTCTAGCAGTTGTTTGTAGATTCCACCTAATTGAGCTGTCATACTATTAGTCTCAATGCCATAACCCAAGCTAGTCCAGGTTGTAGATAGCCGCTTGCGGACTTTTTCCAGTTTGCCAGCTTTTAACAGTTCTGGAATATCCATATTCCAAGCTGCTGGATCACTGAGCCAAGCGTGAGTTACTTCATCTTGGTACTGAGCTTCAAAACTATAATCGCACTGAAAAACGAACAACACGCAATCGCGCTGGGGATGATACCTTTTGGCAAGCCGCTCCCACGTAATATCGATCATCTGATATCGTCCAGCAGCAGTAGAGCAGTTATTCACATTTGGACCATTAACAATCCTGACACACTCACCAGGATGACGGCGGGGATTCTCAAAATGCTTGCCACCATAAATTAATGTATATGGGCGGGAATCATTTGATTCACTTTTGGAAATCATCCGCATCAACGCCCGAATATAGGGATTGCCATCAGCCATCACTAGTGGCAGTGCTACGGAATTTTCATCAGGAATCTGCGGCTTCTCGGTCGTCAAATACTCAGAAATCTGCGGTGGCGATAATCGATCGCACCGAGCGATCAAAACGATCGATAAAATGCAGCAGAGCACGATGTAAGTCGTTCTCAACCGTTTGTGTTTACGCTTGTCCATGCAGAATTGGGTCTAGATTGGGGGTCGGCACTAATGGCTATCCATAGCTACACACTGGCGAATAGATCTTCCCAACTTTTAGCGACTGCTGTGGGTTGACTAATGACTTCAAGTACCTTGTTTCGCGATCGAGCATCGGTGAGTGACTCAACGCACACCTGAGCGACCTTTTGTCTGGGTATACTACCATCAAAGAGGGTATCCGCGCCGGACATGACTACAGGGTTGGTATTATCTTCGTTTTTAAGTCCCCCAGGACGAACGATCGTATAGTTAAGACCACTCGCGATTAGATACTGTTCAGCTTGTTGCTTCCACCACAAAATCAACCAAAAGAGATTGAGCGGATGGAAAAAATTGGATACGCACAATGAGGAAACAAAGACAAACTGCTGGATGTCTTTCGATCTAGCTGCATCTACTAAATTTTTAGTGCCCTGATAATCTACCTGATAAGGGCCAGTCGGATCTAAACTAGGTTTAGCTCCCGTAGCGCAGAGAATTACAGTGCTGTCGCCGATCGCCGTCACAATGCTGTCAAAATCAAGCACATTACCCACAATTAGTTCTACTTCTGCTGGTAAAATGGCTTGTGCTCTGGTGATGTCTCGCACCATTGCCCGCACTGGAATCCGCCGATCGACCAGCTCTTGGACGATCCGTCGCCCTGTTTCCCCTGTCGCGCCTGCTACAAATGCTTTCATAAAGTTTTCGTTACAATAGACGGTAAATTTAATTCTCTCACTACTTTGGATTGAATAGTTTAAATTTTCCGGTTTTCAGCAGCTATCGCTTGTAAATATATCTAAGCAGTTAGCACATTAACGGGATAAAAGGGGATGTCAGTAGAAACACTTGAAAAAAATAGCGTAAACACAATTCCAGTTTTGATGAACTCTGAACTATCGCCGCGAGATCTGGGGTCGATCGATGCAGATCAGCTCCAACCATTCTGCTTTAGCTATCGCTTCACAGACACAATGCTCATGGGTGCAAATGTCAAAACGGTAGGTAAATATCTAGATGCTCATCAGGGCTGGTTTACTCGCTGCGCTCATCCCATGACTGTCAAATTGATCGGCACAAACGGTTATGACCTGACGATCGGTAAATTTGAGTCCTTTGGTTATATTGTAGAGCCAAAAATCGGTTTAGAATTGTTGCCGCAGGAGAGTGCGGTTTATCGGATCCGAACTATTGAAGTTCCCGATCACACGCCACTAGGGTATGAAGTGAGTTTCGATGCCGAGATGCGACTAGTCGAGACTGTGGACGGAGACAAGTTGGGCACTAAAGTAGACTGGGATCTCGACTTGCACGTTTATATTCATTTTCCCAAGTTTATCTACAAGCTGCCGACTAAAGTGATTCAGGCGACAGGCAATAAAGTCTTGAAGCAAATTGTCAATCGGGTTTCACGTCAGTTGACTCACAAGGTTCAGGAAGATTTTCACGGCACTTTAGGCTTAAAAGTCCCCAAGCGGTAGAATTTTATTGACTTGCCCAGTGGTTAGCGACCTCTAGAGCGGCTGCTACTACTCGAAAATGTTCATCCTGCTGAAGCTGGGCGATCGCCTGCTTTGTAGCGGGATTTTGGAGGCTTTGGAGGGCGATCGTTGCCCGCCAACGATTGCGCCAGGAGGGGTCATGACAGATGGCTAAAAGTAATGGGAGTGCTTGGGCTTGAAATGGGGAGTTTAGTAGAGATCCCAATGCTAAAATTCCAACCTCTTTGACTGATTGGGTATCATCAGCGATCGCAATTTCGGCAGCAGTCAATAGTTCAGCATGGGAATTGGTATCGATCAACAGCGGGATAATGCTTTGACGCACCAACCAGTTATCAGTTTTCTTAAATAAAGCGACCAGTAATGGAATTGCTCGATCACCAAAATCGACGATCGCATTTGCCGCTTCACCCATCACATTGGGGTCTTTGTCGTTGGTAATTACGCCTGCTAATAGCTGAAATGAATCTTCAACACGATGATTGCTCAGTCCCATCACTGCCATCCGGCGATGCATAAAATCACTGGAATCTAGTAATCGAGCGAGGAGCGGCACGGCAAGATCGGCTGGAACCTGGGCTAATCTGTCAAGTGCTGCTCGTTGGAGATCGATCGCGCGTCCACGCAAATCTCGATCGATCTGCTCTAAATCTGGGGGTAATCGATCGGGTTCAGACATGTGGTTGATAAATACTGGAGAGATATCTAGATTTTACCAAACCAAAATTGGTCTGAACAACTAAAACGATCGCCAAAATAGTATTCTTAAAACTATCCACACCCGATCGCTAATTGATAATTTCTGCCT
>JANNBD010000422.1:0-7020 GCA_031385105.1 Chamaesiphon sp. OTE_78_metabat_374 | reverse complement strand
GAAGAATAAAAACTTTCCCTAAAGCCTAAAGCCCAAAACTATCAAGCCTAATCTCTAATCCCTAATTCATGGTGCTGGCGATGCTCATGGACATGAGCGTGTAGATGGCGACGGAGCCGACTCCAAACATTAGCGATCGACCGATCGGGAAATTGATAATATAAAAGACTGAGTAGAGTAGTCTAGCACCTGTAAATCCGACCGCACTATTGACAATAGCAGGTGAATCTTGCTTGGTGATATACGCCATCAATGCAGCGGCAGTGTAGAGGATGAAGGCTTCCCAGGAGTTTTGGTGTGCCCAGGTTGCTCTTTTGCCGTAGTCGGGCAATTTATCAAATGCGGCACGGGGAGCTGAGATATCAAACCCGACTTGAAATCTGGTAACGGCAACTAATAAATAGGGGAAATAAACTAGAGCTGCCGCAGCGGCGATCGATCCGAGTAAGATTGTTGAAGTAGAAAGATTTGCGAAATTCATAAAACAGGGATTGTGCTTTCAGAAATCCAGGCTCGAAGTCGATCGGGATATGTGTGAGTTAGTCGAAGTAAAATAGGGTGACAACTTTGCGTTGTTCTTCGGCTTCGTGGCAAGTTTGCAGCAAAGTGTTGCTATCGTGAAAAGCAAAACAGATCAATTGCTGACAGCGAGAAATGATTTCTTGATTGCACAGCGCGCTAGCTTCGCCGAGTGAGAGGGCATCGCTAGCTGGATTTTCAACCAGATGCATCACATTTTGCAACTGATCTTGAGACTCGCGAGGTTGACGGGCAAGGCTCTGGGGCAAAATCACCGTCAGCATATCGCGATTGGCTCTGATCGCACCGCGAATCGCCGCAGAGTTGGTACCAATGGCACCAGAAGTGATCAGGCGGTTGCCAGATAGTACCAATGCATAGCTCATCATCTCAATTAGATGCTGATGCGTAATCGGCACATGACGGGAACCCAACAGGGCAATTTTTTTGGAGCCAGTCTGTTGAATTGTGGCTAGCTCTTGGGCTAGGGTATCGATGTCAGATACGTTAATCAAAGACGGTGCATGGCTTAACAACAATATTATTTTAACATAGTTAACCCGTAAGCAGTTATGCTTCTAACGCCATCAGTAAATTAACTATATTCGTTACCAGATAGCCACTGGGCAAGGAATCTAAATTCTGCCATGCGGTGGAGATCTGGTGGAGATACTGACCTAGATCAGCAGGACAATTCCAGGTAGTGATCAGCCGCTCAATTGTGGGCTGAAGCATCAACTGTCGCTGGGTTTTAATCATGCCATCTGTAGTTTTTGGTTGAATGATGGCGTAGTGATTGAGATGAAAAAAGCGATCTTGGAGATCGGAAGTATGAGTATTTGTTGATGCCGCTGGTGCAAGTTCGGTCACAAATCGATCGATTAATCTTCTGGTTAGATAAGCTATCATCACAGGTTGAATTGACCATTTGCGCTGACGCAGCCTGTCTCTGGCAGAATTGGATCCGATGATGATACAGCGACGGGCTAGGGATTGCAGTGCATTAATAATTTCACCAGGGGCGTGAGGATGGATGACTAAATTGGCGCGTAATTCTTTACCAGAGATCGGTTCGCGTTCGATCGCCAGCCAGTATACTAGCTGTTGTTCGATCTCTGATAATCGCTCAAATTGGCGACTGAGGCTATCGTCAATACTCTGAAATTTGAGTTTGCCTGATTTCATCAGCGGATAAAGTTCGAGCATCTTTTCACCACCGCCAGTCATCTCCACAGCGGCAATCGTCGCAATTTTCAAAGCCAGCGGATTGCCATCGTAATGGGCGTGTACCTCTTGCCACATCCACGAGGGTAATTGGGGACAGCCATAGGATTGAACTAGCTGCTGTGCTGCGGTGGCGGACATGGCTATGATACTGAGGCATTTGACTACCTGAGGATTGACGATCTCCAATCGAGCAATCGTATGGGGTTTTTCTCTACTGGTAAGGATGGCACAGCTTTGATGGGGTAATTCACCAATAGCTCTAAATAATCGATCGTAACCACCATACTCAGCTAGATACTGACCACATTGCACTTGTCCAGCCAAGATTGACTCAACATTATCAAAGATCAACAGACAGCGATCTTGTCTAAGGCTAGCGATGATCAATTCGATTTGTCCACCTAGAGTATCGGGCAAATCTACTCCTGATTGCGGCGACAGCGATTGGATCAAATCGACGCACAGTAATCTAACTGAAGGTGCATTAGCTAGGGATTTCCAGATGATTCGATCGAATTTACTACTCAGTTGAGTTGCTATTTCTCCAGCCAAAGTAGTTTTACCCATCCCACCCATCCCCATTAATAGGATCAGCCGACAGCGTTCGACAACACACCAATTAGTCAAAGTGGCGATTTCTTCAGTCCGCCCATAAAAATCACCGTCGGGACTCTGAATATCTGGAGGGGGCAGATTTGCACCGCTGGTAATCTGTTGCTCCATCGCTGCTTGATCTGCTAACTGATTGACGTGCCAGAGCAACACCGCTGCCAAATTATCTTTAGTAACTTTCTGATCCAATCGTTGACTGAGGGACTGCCACAACTGAGCGGCAGTGGTTTTGACGTAGCCAATTTTGTACTTGCCTGAGTCAATAGTTTCCAGTTCAGACGCTCGTGCTTGCTGTGATGCTAGGGTGTCAACACTGGTAGTATCAACAATCTCTTGATAACTATTGCCCGCGATTACACCTCGAACGATCTCAAGCTGAACATGGTTCAATGATTTAGGAGCTAAAATGCTCTCAATGATTGTGATGGCTCGATTTACATCCATATTGTTGGTGTTCGCGGTAGGATCACGTTTGCCCCAGCAATAGCGTCTGCCTGAGCAGAAGCCTCTCCGATGAAGAATTGGTTGACTCTATGCTGCTTAGTTATCAAAGATCGTACCTTGTACCTAACTTTTACCATACCTTTTTAGCTATTAACTAGATTTACGGTGAGTTAATATACGAGTACAGAGTGTTTGTGTGTTCAACTTTTGATTAGTTGGACACGACTCCAGTTTAATGGAGTTGCGTCCAATTAATCAGCCCTGAAGTATTGTTGGTATCTACCAGATTAACCAGCCATACTCAGGGGTTTTTATTATTTGGCTCGAATCCACAGATCGGACTATAATCACCTTACCGCTCGTTGGGATGGTTTTAGCTATCCGCTTATTTGGCTATGAACAAAGTACTTCAGATTGGGGACATCCAGATTGCTTGCTCGCAGGTGCTGGCACACTTGCAGGGTTCTCCCTTGTTACCCCAATTGTTGCAGGAAATCGCCACCGAAGAGCTGATCGATCGCATCGCCGCCCAATTACAGCTAGATCTGACAGCCAGCCAGCCGGAGTTTGAGCAACTATCCGCACAAGTAGCGGGTATCGTCACATTTCAGGGCATGAATGCGACGCAAATTGCCGCAATTACTACCCGCACGCTCAAACTCCAAAAATTCAAACAGGCTGGCTGGGGCAGTCGGGTGGGTGAGTATTTTCAGCTAGTTCAGCCCCAACTACATCGCATCACCTATTCAATCCTGCTGGTGGAAGATGGCTTACTAGCCCAAGAATTATTCTTCCGGATCCAGTCTGGCGAACAATCTTTTGCTGAACTGGCGATCGAATATTCTCAAGATGAGACAGCCTCAAAAGGTGGTTTAGTCGGCCCAATTCTGACCAAAACTGTCGCTCCAGAACTGATTCAAGTCCTGTCGCAACTGACTCCTGGCAGATTATCACCTCTATTTCAGCTCGGTCAATATTATGGCTTTATCCGTCTAAATCAAATCATCTCGCCACAATTGGACGAACATCTAGCTCAAGTGTTGCTAGATGAATTGTTTGATAACTGGATCCAAACCCAGTTACCCCCATTGCCGTCACTGTCAGCCCCACAAAATATCGCCAATGACTCAACGGCGAACATCCAGATCTTTGCACCCAATTTTACGCCACTTCCATCTGTAAAAGAGAGCCAAAGAAATCCGCTATAATTAGCGGTGAATATGCGTGTAGGCTAGTAAATCTGTGGGACAATACGAACGGTTGGTATTGATGGGCGAAGATCAGCTAACTGAATATAGCAGTGACGCTCGAAAAATTGAGAAGCTCCGCCGGAAAATTGGTCTGTCTGTAACTAGAGAGCAGCAAAAAGAAGTCAAGGCAGCTCTAGAAGCAGAATTACCCACAGGCGGCATTGTTAAACTAGTCGAAACCCAACGCCAAACTGTCGCACTACCGTTCTGGGGAATTGCTGGATTAGGCTTATTATTCGGGATCTCACTCAATCAACCACTAGACTTTATTGCCGCAGTCGGTGGCACTGCTGCCGCGATTTTTATCCAGAAGTGGGGCTGGCAGCTCTATGCCAAGCGGATTGTTTTGGATACATTAATTGATATTGAAACTAAGGTTGGTGAGATTAAACCATGAATTAGGCTTTAGGCTTTAGGCTTTAGCTATGTAGGCACTGCCCACCATCTAGTAATGTAGCAAGGTAGGTTGGGTTGAAGAATGAAACCCAACACTCTAGAAATGTTGGTGTGTTATTTAAGTTATCTCCTGACGAAGCAACTGACGACAACAGCCTCCAAGGGATGAAGAAACTTTGTTGGGTGTGTTGGGTTTCATTCTTCAACCCAACCTACAGATCTACAATTATCAATTATCAATTAACTTAATGAGTGATGTAAAAATTGGCATTATTGGTGGTAGCGGACTGTACCAAATGTCCGCATTGACAAGCGTGCGCGAAGTAAGCGTCGAAACCCCATTTGGCAAACCTTCTGACAACTTGATCGTCGGTGAATTAGCAGGTGTAGAAGTTGCATTTCTAGCACGACATGGGCGCAATCATCACCTGACTCCATCTGAAGTGCCGTACCGCGCAAATATCTATGCTATGAAACAAATTGGTGTCGAATATTTGATTTCGGCATCGGCAGTTGGATCTTTACAAGCAGAAGTTAAACCGCTAGATTTAGTTTTGCCCGATCAATTTATCGATCGAACTAATAGCCGCATCAATACTTTTTTTGGCGCAGGAATTGTTGGACATATTACCTTTGGCGATCCGATTTGTCACCAGCTAGCAGGTGTATTGGCTGATTCGATCGAATCCCTCAAGCTCCCCGATCTTACTCTACATCGTAGCGGCACCTACATCTGTATGGAAGGGCCAGCATTTTCAACCAAAGCAGAATCGAATATGTATCGAATGCTAGGCGGGACAATTATCGGGATGACTAATTTACCCGAGGCAAAATTAGCCAGAGAAGCAGAGATCGCCTACGCTACATTAGCATTAGCCACCGACTATGATTGTTGGCACCCCGATCATGATAGTGTCACCGTAGACATGATCATTGGTAATCTACATAAAAATGCCACTAATGCCCAGCAGGTAATTCAGGAAACAGTCAAGCGATTGGGTTCGAATTTATTTGTCTCTGAGGCTCATTCAGCCCTCAAGTATGCGATTATTACCCCAATGGACAAAGTGCCTGAAGCTACCAAACAAAAACTAGGGTTATTGTTACAAAAATATCTTTAATAGTGGATTGTGAATAGTGAATAGTGGATCGTTAATTATTAGAGATTTATGAGTGATTGGTCGATTGGCGATTTACCTGGAATAAATGATGTCGAACAAGCATTGTTGCAAGAGCTAGGAATTATGACGACAGGACAATTATTAGCTCTTGCTCCAGATGCTGCCACCAAACAGCAGTTGGCAGTCAAATTATGCTTTAAGATTCAATATGTGAATAAACTAGTCGCCTTAGCTGATTTAGCCAGATTAGCTGGAGTTGGTTGTCAATACAATGGATTATTGCTTCATACAGGGATAATCTCCGTCAAACAATTGGCACAAATGCCCGCGCACAAAACTCATCAACAACTGCTAAAATTGCACGTTGCCACAATGCAACGACGAGATCTATGTCCAGATCTCGCCCAAGTTCAAAACTGGATCAAACAAGCAAGAGTATTAGTTGAGAGTTGAAAACTACTAGCTCCGCAAGAAACCCGACTTTTAGGAAAAGCGGCGTTTTTATTCAGGGGTTTCCCCCGTTGGCGGAGCCTCTCCGTCAGGAGATATAAAAAAACGACAAGACAGTCGGGTTTCTGATCCCCACCACAAACCTATTTCTTTGCCAATACACCATTCAAAAAGATATCAGCCAACCCTTCAGCCATATCTTTCATATCTTGGGGGCTGGCACCTGGTTGAGCGATCGTTTCGTGACTAAATCCAGCCACTACAAACATCCCCAAAAATACCTGAGCAATCACGCGAGGATTCATCTTGCGGTACACGCCCCGTTCCATTGCTGTTTGGAAAAAAGCTTCGGCTACGTCAGTCATTTTATCGACTACTTCTGCTTGAATTCGATCGCGTAAATCGGGATGAGATTGGACTTCCATAAAGCATACCCGCATCATGTCATAGTTATCACCTAACCTCAGCATTCGCTTGTACATCATGTGAGAAATCGCTTCATAGCTAGCCATCTCACTCAGTTCTGTCAGCAAATCGGTGAGTAACTCAATCCAACCCTGGGTGGCTACTTCCACCAAGATTGCTTTTTTGTTAGTGAAGTGCCGAAACAAAGTACCTTCAGCAATTCCGGCTTTTTCTGCCAATTCTTTTGTCGTTGTACCATCGTAGCCATTGCGCGCAAATAGCTTCTGAGCCGCCTTGAGAATCTTATCGCGGGTACTGAGTTCGATTTTTGGTTCGCGATGAAATATCTGCATATCTGACCAGCATACTCACATGCTCATTTAATAGGTTCTCTACATTATTAGACGAATAAAAATGAGTATGTACAGATTGCTTTACAGTTCTTTAGAGATAGTTACTGCACTTTACAATTGCGATCGAGACTACTAATTTACTTTATTTTTCTTAATGTATTCCAATCACAAAATCTTTAGCACACAAATAGACTAAATTAAACCCTAAAGCCTAAAGCCTGACTCCTAAAGCCTGCTTAAGGC
>JANNBD010000391.1:0-4987 GCA_031385105.1 Chamaesiphon sp. OTE_78_metabat_374 | reverse complement strand
CTTCTGATGGGGAGTAAGCGACCAAACCGACGCTGGGAGCACGCACGACATCAGAGGCCACTCCCGGAGCGATTACCAGTCCAGTAAAGGCAGATCCAAACAGAATCGAAAGGATGACGATAATCGGGAAAACGCTAATATATCTCATGATACAACACCTGTTTTTTGAAGAGAATCGGGGGTAGTGGTAGGTAGATTGATCGGATAATTCACTGTTTTATAGACATTCCACACGAATAGAAACTGCCCTGCCATGACGATTAGACCACTGACAGCACGGGCGACATGATAGGGATATCGATCGAGCATCGTAGTTTGAGGAGAACCACCTGATTCCCAAGCTGCACCTTCGATCCAACCACTAATCCCCATCGAAACTACATAGCCAATGATCCCCAGCATCGTCAGCCAGAAGTGCCATTCGGCAAGATTTTGCGAGTACTTTAACTTCAGCGAACGTTCGAGATAAAAGTAAGTAAACGCAATCAAACCAGGTACGCCAAAGCCCAGAAATCCGAGGTGGACATGGGCAACCGTCATATTGGTAAAGTGAAGCATGGCATTAAGGGACATCACGGCTAGAACAGTTCCCCACAGGGATGCACCGACATAGCAAACATACGCCAGCAAGCTGAATCGATAGCCAATGTCCCGCTTCATAATCTCCCAGGTGCCCCAAGCGGTACCACCAAAGTTGATCATCGTCGCACAGGTAGGAATGAACATTGCGATCGAAGCCGTCACGGAAGCTGTCATCACCCACATCGGCACTGGCCCCCAGATCACATGGTGCCCGCCATTCCAGGGATAAAAAGCTGCCAGAGTCCAAAAGCCTACAAATGAGACAATATGGCTGTACAGGGGCTTATTCACCTGCTTAGGGACGATGTAATAGAGCGTGGCTAAACCGAGGGTAGTCAGCCAGATGCCAAACAGGTTGTGACTGTAGAACCAATTGATAATTGCATCCTCAATCCCACTAAACTTCGACGCATTGCCGAGGGTGTAATAAATCGGGAACGGAATAATTGCCAGCAGGATGTACCACAGCGATACATATACCCGCCGCTCCTGGCGGAGTGTAATGGTTGAGAATAGATTTCCAGCGATCGCAATTACTAGAATTCCGATCGTCATATCAAACGGAAACGGAATCTCTGTATACTCCTTGCCCTTGCTAAAGCCCATCAAAATGCCCATGCAGCCGCCGAGCAGATTGAAGTTCCAGAACCAGGCAGTCAGGGATCCCAACCGTTCAGAGAATAGCGGTGTTTGGGTCAAACGCGGCACCATGTAGAATGTCGCACCCAAATAGCCCATGCTCATGAATCCAAATAGCCCAATATTGATATGCACCGGACGGAGCCGACCATAAGCCAATGCTGGCACCCCTTGCAAGAACTCAGGATAAAATAGCTTAACAGCTTCCACGACACCAATCAGCATTGTGATCGACATCCAGAAGATCCCAGAGTAGAGCCAGATCTGAGCAGCACTATCAGGTAGATCGAGTGGCAGTAGTTCACTACTAGGCTTAACTAACTTAGCTGTCGCGATATCGTTGCGGTCTTGAATCGAGGTCATAAAAATGCCAGTAGATAGAACTTGTTGCGACTTAATAAGAATCTATAAGTTTTTTTATAACTCTCTCCAATCTAACAAGTGAACACAGCGATCTGCCAATGACAAAGCGTCGAACTGACTATTTCTACAGAGTTTCTACAGGATCGCGAGTAGTCGCCGGAACCTGATATTCAGGGTAAACTAGAGGATAGAGAACGATCCTCAATTAAATTAAAGACTAGGCTTCTAGTTCGATGGAGCTAAACTTGAGTGAACAACAACCCTAATCTATTTCAGGTCAATCTACCTCGGTTTCAATCTTGGCTGACAATTTTGGCAGTCTGCCTGTTGTTGGGTAGCCTCGGACTGGGTTGGCTGGTCAAATCAGCCCTCGTCGTGGTTGGCTTGGCAATTATCACCCCCATTATTGGATTTTTGGGCTTCTTTTGGTGGCTCCGCCGCAGTATCGTCGAAGCGGAATGTCCTGTTTGTAGCAATCCGCTTCAAGGTGTAAATGGAAGCGAGATTCAGTGTAATAATTGCGGTGAATTGCTCAAAGTTGATCGCGGTCAATTTGTCCGTGATACTCCGGCTGATACGATCGATGTAATTGCAGTTGAAGTAATTCAGGATTAGTGGATGGTGAATAGTTGATAGTGGATAGTGAATTCCATTCCGAAACCTTCTCTGACTTTCAATATTCTGACCTTAAACCCAAATCTCCAACATCTACCCAGACTCATGACCGAACAACAACCATCCGACTGGCAACGCCGCTTCCAAGATATGAAAGTTGGATTCGATCGATCTACCAAGCCAGAATCTCAACCGCTCAAGGAAATTAATGTAAATTTCCCCAATCTTCCCAATATCGGCATCGAGTCGCTTGCTCAGACTTATCAAAAATTTCTCACTTGGTTTAATGAGATTCCTGCTAGTGGTAAATTGCTAGCGATCGTTGCTTGTGCATTGTTTAGCATGACGATCATCAAAAGTGTTTTTCAATTAATTACTTCGCTGATTACTCTTTCTACTTTTGGAGTAATCCTGTATCTGATTTATCGGTTTTCGATCTTACCAAAAGGGAATGATTGATAAAATAGAGACGGTGAGGTGATTACAGCATGAAAAGAATAGCTCAATACCGCCAAGCCATTCGCAAGTTACTGTCAGATCGAGCTTTGTCTGAGCAGGATAATTCGGGATCAGAGATTGAATCACAACTAATTTTTGATACTGAGCACGACCGTTATCAATTATTAGATATTGGCTGGGAAGAATTTCGGCGAGTTTACAATTGCTTTATTCATCTCGATATCAAGAATGGCAAAATCTGGATTCAGCGGAATATGACGGAGGCGGATCTAGCCCAAGAGTTAGTGGAGATGGGTGTACCAAAGGAAGATATTGTCCTGGGACTACAGCCACTGTACAAGCGTCCATATACGGGATATGCTGTTAGCTAGAAACTGGGTAGCTGTGTAGGGTGGGCACTGCCCACAGACCATATATAAGCGAATCAAAAGGACTTAGAACTGTTTGATTTGATCGAGAAATCTCTACGTTGATCGATCTTAGCCACTTCCATTATCTATATTACTAAGTCAAAAATGGTTTGTGGGCAGTGCCCACCCTACATGTCTAATTAACGCTAAGTTTTGTAGTGTAATCGCTCGAAACACACCCCTTTTTTGCTCTAACAAGAGTCAGTTAGCGGCAAGCATTTATTTGATATTTATTCAGGAGAAAAATTGGATGTTGAAATTATTATCGGTTCCAAGTCTGACAGGATTGATGGTCAGTGTTCTGGGGTTGGCAAATTGGGTACCTTCGGCTCAGGCTAACTATGTTTGTGGGGGTGGCCCGGGGCCTGGTGAGGTACAGGTAGGATGGAGTAACGGCACACCCATATGTGAAAAAAACCAGAATGGAGGAGGTTCCAGATCCGGCTCATCTGCTGCTCCACACCCCGATCCGTTCAAGGCAAAAATGGATGCGATTTCTTCGGTAACAAGTGCCCTGCAAGGCAATTTAGCAGAGCAAGAACGCATGATAAAAAGTCCGAAATACCAAGCATATATGAATGGTGAATGGGAATTTTCCGAGGGTAAAAATGGTGGGCCTTGTGCGGCTATTTATTCACGAAAGGGTGAGATTGTGATGATATCAGGATTGGGTGGGAAATCTAAAAACGGATCGTTGGCCTTCCTCAGCAGCAATATACCCCGTCCAGCCAGCCCTAAAATCGTTAGTGTCACACTGAGCCAGGATAATTATAAGCCGCAAACAGTGAAAGCCGGAAACTCTACATTGCAATTGACCAACTCATCACTTGGGGCGATTGAGCTAGCCATCCCAGACCTGGAGGCTAGCTTAACGGGTGGGAAGAGCACAAACCGTTACGAGTTGGCAATGGACGGCAAGTCGATGGTAAATATTG
Source organism: Chamaesiphon sp. OTE_78_metabat_374 (assembly GCA_031385105.1). Classification (GTDB taxonomy): domain Bacteria; phylum Cyanobacteriota; class Cyanobacteriia; order Cyanobacteriales; family Chamaesiphonaceae; genus Chamaesiphon. The sequence continues at coordinate 984 of JANNBD010000391.1, read as the reverse complement.
AGTTGCAGGACAGTTCGAGGGTAGCCGATAAATTGCGTCAATGTCTGAGTGCCCGCGCCAATAAGTAGGTGTTTTGCCAATATGGTTCGATTAGTGCAAAATCATTAATCTTGCCCTCACCCCCAACCCCTCGCCCAAGCTTGGGAGAGGGGAGCCGGAGCCGGAGGCGAGGGCGGGGTGAGGGCGAAGGGTTTTGCACTAAGCGAACAGTATTGGATGTTTTGCTGTTAACAAAAAAGTGAGGATTGCTCCTCACTTTATAAATTTAGGGTTCCTGAAAGTTGTGCCAATTTTGATGGGTGAGTGGCGAACCAATCAACTAAGACAATAAAGCTTCTTCTGGGTGTAAAAGTGTGGATAATTGCTTGACACCACGTTGGAGATGACGAGTTACAGTCATGGGACTAACACCAATTCTTTTGGCAGCTTCCTTACGGGGTAGTCCTTTGATATAGACAAATTCGATCGCTTGTTTGGTTTTGGTTTCGAGTTCAGAAATCGCCCCTTCTAGTTGCTGGCGTTCTTCCTCGACATATTGACGTTGTTGCTCACGAGTGTCAGGTAAGCTATCACCCAGAGTTACAGGGCAGTCTAACATTTGACCAACGGTTGCATCGAGACTGAGAGCTTGGCGATTGTGTTCTGCGGCTTGAGTTTCGCGCCATTCGTTTACAGAGACATTCAATACATCAGCGATTTCTTCATCAGTCACTTTTCTACCCAATTTACCTGCCAATTGCTGACGGACTTTTTCGCCTTCTTTTTGGAGTTCTTGCCAGCGGCGAGGAATCTTCAGAACGCTGCTCTTGTCGCGCAGGAAGTGCAGGACTTCACCTCGGATGTATGGAACAGCAAAAGAACTAAATGCACAGCCTTGGTGGGGATTGAAGCGTTCGATCGCCCGAATCAATCCTAAATAACCAATTTGCTCTAAATCTTGGTAGGGTTCTGCACATTGACGACCAATCCGATGAGCGATTTGTC
>JANNBD010000326.1:0-2809 GCA_031385105.1 Chamaesiphon sp. OTE_78_metabat_374 | reverse complement strand
CGCACTCGCTCAAGTTACCGAAGCCGGACGCGATATCAACTATTATGGCGACTCCCTCGAAGCCGATCCCGATCGATTATTAGAAATTGAAGAACGGATTCGGGCATTAAAGCTAATCTGCCGCAAATATGGCCCCAGCCTGACCGAAGCGATCGAACATGCTTTGGCTATTCAAACAGAATTAACCCAGCTTACAGGGGCAGGAGCATCCCTCGAAGAACTAGAACAACAGGCTCATGATGCTCAATCCAAATTAGCCCAAGCCTGTCAAAAATTAACGACGCTGCGCCACCAAGCTGCTACCAGCCTCGAACAACAACTGATTGGCGAACTCAAGCCGCTAGCGATGGATAAAGTTCAGTTTCAAGTCAAAATCGCCCCTCAGGCACCAACCTCGATTGGCAGTGACAGCATCAACTTCCATTTCAGCCCCAATCCTGGCGAACCACTTCAACCACTAGCCGCCACCGCTTCTGGCGGGGAGATGAGTCGTTTTCTGCTGGCCCTCAAAGCCTGCTTCTCAAACAATGGTGGCGCGGGTACGCTGATCTTCGATGAAATTGATGCTGGCGTATCGGGGAAAGTTGCTCAATCGATCGCCGCCAAACTCCACCACCTTAGCCAATCCCAGCAAGTCCTCTGCGTCACTCACCAGCCCCTAATTGCAGCGATGGCCGATCGACATTTTCGAGTTGCCAAGGAAACTATTAGTCCCGGTAATCAGCATAATGGCCATGATCCCACTGCGGAACGGACAATCGTGCGGATCGAGGAACTCACCTCCCAGCACCAACGCCGCGACGAGATCGCCCAAATTGCTGGGGGGCAGTCTGCCACGGACGCGATTTCCTTTGCGACTTCGCTGTTAGCTCAGGCGAAAACTAGCAAGAAGACGGTTAAGCAAAGCAAGAAATAACCCCCGCACGAGAATCTGTAGGGGCGGGTTTATGCTACTAATTACGAACGTACAGGTAACTAACGTACGAACCCGCCCTCACCCACCAATAACATTCAGATCGTCAGGTTGTTAGCGGGGTTGGGCAGGTTTGTACAGATGTTAACTTCAGGTTTGAATTGACAGCATGAACCTGCCCCTACAGGCTTAAAGTTTGCATAGCGAGATTATCTTTATTCCCAAAATCAATCCTGTTCTCTGAGGCATTTACCTGCCAACATCACAGAATTACCTGCCTAAGCCGATATAGTCCTGTAAGGCTTTGACTTCCAGAGGTTGCGATTGCAACGACTTGATTGCAGCTACAGTCGCTTTAGCACCAGAGATCGTCGTGACGGTGACGATCTTATAAACCAACGCCGTGCGGCGGATCAGCTTATCATCCAGTTGAGCTTCTTCACCGGATGGGGTGTTGATAATTAATTGGATTTGACCATTTTTGATAATATCCACCACATGTGGACGACCTTCATGAAGTTTTAGGACTGACTCAACGGCTAATCCCTGTGATGCTAATACCTTTTGGGTGCCAGAAGTCGCAACAATCTGAAAACCCAGCGCGATAAAATCCTGCACAATGGGCACAACTGCCAGTTTATCGCGATCGTTCATCGACACAAATACAGTTCCAGTCAGTGGCAATTTCTGTCCAGCGGCGAGTTCAGCCTTGGCATAGGCACGACCGAAATCAACATCGATGCCCATGACTTCACCTGTCGATCGCATTTCAGGGCCTAAGATCGTGTCAGTACCTGGAAACTTATCAAATGGTAGGACGGCTTCTTTGACGGCGATGTGGGTAGGGATGACTTCTTCGGTGTAGTCCAAGCCAACAAGAGTTTCGCCAGACATAATTCGGGCGGCATAGCCAGCAAGGGGGACACCTGTTGCTTTAGCGACAAATGGTACGGTGCGCGAGGCGCGGGGATTGGCTTCGAGAATATATACCTGTTCCCCTTGAACGGCAAACTGGATATTCATCAAGCCGATCACTTTCAGTGCTTGAGCAAGCTCGATCGTCCAGCGGCGAATTGTGGCTAGAGTTGGCTCTGAAAGCGAGACGTAGGGGAGGGAACAAGCTGAATCACCAGAGTGGATTCCAGCTTGCTCGATGTGTTCCATAATTCCGCCGATCGTCACCATCCCAGATGCGTCAGCGATCGCGTCTACATCGACTTCTATGGCGTTCTCTAGGAACTTATCGATCAGAATGGGGTGATCGGGTTCGACCTGGACGGCATAGGTCATATAGCGTTCCAGCTCGGTGTCGGAGTAGACGATTTCCATCGCTCGTCCGCCGAGGACATAGGAGGGACGGACGACGACGGGATAGCCGATCCGATTGGCAACATGGAGCGCGTCATCGTAGTTCCGTGCCATGCCGTTTTCTGGCTGCTGGATTCCCAACTGGCGCAGGACTAGCTCAAACCGTTCCCGATTTTCGGCCATATCGATCGAGTCTGGACTAGTTCCCCAAATCTTGGTAGTGATGTTTTCGCCCTGTGCGTCTAGATATTCTTGGAGCGGTACGGCTAATTTCAACGGAGTTTGGCCGCCAAATTGGATGATGATTCCTTCTGGTTGCTCGGCTTCGATGATGTTGAGCACATCTTCTTTGGTGAGCGGCTCGAAGTATAATCGATCGCTAGTATCGTAATCGGTAGAGACGGTTTCAGGGTTGGAGTTGACCATGATCGTCTCGAAGCCCTGTTTGCTGAGGGCGTAGGAGGCGTGACAGCAACAGTAGTCAAACTCGATTCCTTGTCCGATTCGGTTGGGACCACCACCGAGGATCATTACTTTGCGGCGAGTGGAGGGGATAACTTCGGTTTCTTCTTCGTAGGTGGAGTAGTA
>JANNBD010000307.1:0-11749 GCA_031385105.1 Chamaesiphon sp. OTE_78_metabat_374 | reverse complement strand
TTAAATGATAGACTTTGATTAACTGCTATCTGAAAATCATAGTCTATCTGTTAATCAGAAAAATCATAGTTCAAACAGTATATAATCCTTGCCCTACTTAACCACCCAAGTATCTTTAGTACCGCCACCCTGCGAAGAATTAACCACCAGCGAACCTTCCTTCAACGCCACCCGCGTCAACCCGCCTGGATTGATATAGATATCCCGCCCATTGAGAATATATGGACGCAAATCCACATGTCTCCCATCGATGCCATCGGGAAGCAATGTCGGCACCCGCGATAAACACAGCGTCGGCTGGGCAATATAGTTGCGTGGATCTGCCGTAATTTTGGCTGCAAATTCGCTCCGCTCCTCCGCCGTAGATTTTGTCCCGATTAACATCCCATAACCCCCTGATTCGGCGGCGGCTTTGACGACTAATTTATCCAAATTCTCTAGTACGAACTGACGCTGCTTCGGCTCCCAACATTGGTATGTTGGTACATTGGGGATAATTTGCTCTTCATCCAGATAGTATTTGACGATCTCCGGCATGTAAGCGTACACCACTTTATCATCTGCCACGCCCGTACCTGGAGCATTCGCGATCGCGACTCGCCCAGCGCGATAGACATCCATCAATCCAGGTACTCCCAGCATTGAATCAGCCCTAAAAGTCAAAGGATCGATAAACTCATCATCGATGCGCCGATAAATCACATCCACCTGCTGTAAGCCTTTGGTGGTTCGCATTTTTAAAAACCCATCGGAGATCGTCAAATCTCTCGACTCAACTAGTTGCACCCCCATTTGTCTCGCCAAAAAGGAATGCTCGAAATAGGCAGAATTATAAATCCCTGGAGTCAATACCACCACTGTCGGGTAAGCGATGGATTCCGGTGCTAAATAGAGCAAGGTTTCGAGCAACCGACTAGGATAATCTTCCACAGGGAGAATCTGCATCTTCTCAAATAGACGCGGAAAAGTAGACTTCATTACCCGCCTACCCTCCAGTACATAGGAAACACCTGACGGACATCTCAGGTTGTCCTCCAGTACATACCAGCTACCATCTTTGTCGCGTACTAAATCCGTTCCCGTGATATGACACCAGATCCCCTGGGGTGGCTGTAAGCCCATACAAGGCTTGAGAAATCCTGTTGCTGAGTAGACCACTTGTTCAGGGATAATCCCATCCAGAATAATCTGCTGCTTGCCGTAGATGTCACTTAAAAATAGGTTGAGAGCATGAATCCGCTGTTTTAACCCCCGCTCTAATAATTGCCACTCTCGATCGCAAATTGTACGCGGAATAATATCAAACGGGAGAATTTTTTCAGTCCCGCGATCGTCACTATAGACGTTGAAAGTCACTCCTGTTCTAAATAAAGTACTTTGGGCTAAGTTCTGATGCTGCTGTAGTTCAGAGAGGGACAAGCTACCAATTTTATCAATTAGCGTCGTCGCGATCGATCGAGGCTTACCATCAGGCAAAAACAATTCGTCATAAAATTCACCAGGTTGGTAACTGTCTATTTTCATGTTTTTACACCAGCTTGAACAAGCATTTTGTAACCTTCTATAAGTTCACTTTTTTGCACTCCCATAACTGTATAGCGGGATACGATTTGGTCAGATTGATTGACGTAAAAGTTTGGATCTCCAGCAAGATTAAGGTCCCAAAATCAATCATCGAGCACAGTGGTAGCTGATTGGCAGAATTTAGGGAATAATAGAAGATGGTTTGAATTCAAGCCGAGTAGGAACTGAGGAATTACTTTGAGTCAATATTTTGCCACTGTCGCCAGAGGATTGGAAGAGTTAGCAGCGCAAGAGCTGACTGAATTGGGGGCACAGGATGTGGCTCAGGGCTTTTGTGGGGTATCCTTTCAGGGCGATCGAGAATTATTATATCGGGTAAACTTGTGGGCGCGGCTGCCGTTTCGGGTATTGGTGAAGTTGGGGGAATTTCCCAGCAATGACGATCGCGAGTTGTATGATGGGGTACAACAGATCGATTGGGGTGAATATCTCACGCCGGAGTTGACGATGGCGGTAACAGTGACGGGGAAGAATGAGCAGTTAAATCACAGTCACTTCACCGCCGTGCAAGTGAAGCGGGCGATTACCAAGCAGCAAACGGAGAAGTTTGGGCAAAGATCGAACGTGGATGTTCAAGATCCGAATGTACGGATCAATGCTCACATTGATAAGGATGTCTGTATTGTCAGTCTCGACAGCTCTGGTAGCAGCTTACATCGACGTGGTTATCGCTCGGCTGTGGGCGATGCACCGCTAAAAGAGTCTTTAGCAGCGGCTTTGGTGAAGATGTCTGGTTGGACACCGGATCTGGCATTTATCGATCCGCTCTGTGGTTCTGGGACATTGCCTCTAGAAGCCGCGATGCAGGCACTGAATGTCGCTCCAGGTATGTTTCGAGATGGCTTCGGGTTTGAGAACTGGCTAGACTTCGATGCAGACTTATTCGATCAACTAATCAAGGCAGCAGAATCAGGGGAAAAACAGGATCTGCAAACAACGATTATGGGGAGTGATCGCAATTTTGATATCATCGAACAAGCTCGATCGAATGCTCGTAGCTCTGGGGTAGAAAGCTATGTTCAGCTTGCTGTGAAGGAATTAGATGATGTAGAAGCTCCGGCGGATAGCGGGATTCTACTCTGCAATCCTCCCTACGGCGAACGATTGGGACGCGATGAGAATTTGGGTGCTTTTTACAAGCTTTTAGGTGATGTGCTCAAAAATCGCTTTAAGGGTTGGACTGCATATGTCCTAAGCGGAAATAAGGAACTAGCAAAATCGATCGGGTTAAAATCTGCTCAAAGAACTACCGTCTATAATGGCAATTTGCCTTGCCAATTAATGAAATATGAAATGTACTAATTAATTAGTGAATAGTGGATAGTGGATGGTGGATGGTGAAGAAATTATTATCAATATAGTTCTGTATTTGGGTTGAAGAATGTTGGCGGAGCCTCTCTGTCAAGAAACAATCCAACCAGCTTAACCAGTAGATAAGAAGGGAATGTATTTTAATTCAAGATGTGAGATTACTTAGACTGGACACCCAGTCCAGTTTGTCCGGTGGTATTTAGCCAAATTTGACAACTATTGTTTTGGTTTGAAACTTGTTGCGATTGGGCTTCACTTGCAGAGTCACAACTATATTCAGCTAACGCAATTTTTTGGCTATTACACACTTTTAGATTATACCCATAGGATCGTGCTGCATGACCAAATCGATCGACTGTCCGATAGCGATCGATATAATCTAAGCTATTCCAAGATTGAGTATTTACCAACAAGTAAATTTGCTTCTGATTACCATTGGCAATCCAGTTTGTGACTAGTTTTGGTGGGAATTGTTCGCTTGTCCACCACAAGCTCGGTGTTGTTGTACCTGCGGCTGAAACCGTATCTGCGGTGACAATGTTGCGATCTTTATTGATGTCGGCAGACTTCAATAGGGCGAGATTTAGCTCACAAGTTGCTGGCGGTGCTGGAATCAGATTTGATTGCGCTAATCCAGGTTGACTAAATCCAATTACCAATAGTAAACCACCGCCACAAGCTGCAAAACGGCGGCTCCATCGTTGGCGGAGCCTCTCCCTTCCTGCGGAACGCTGCGCGTTGGCGGAGCCTCTCCTGTGGAAAAACGAAGAATCAATTGGTAGGCTTTGGGCGTTAGATTGTATTCGCATTTAATTTCAAACAAATTATCAGAGCGCAGCTTTAATCACCAACCTAAAGCCTAGCATCTAAAGCCTAAAGCCTACATTTATCCGCAAGTCTGAAGTGAGTTGATACCTACTAAATGGTGCGCTGCACAGAGCAAATCATCTTTAATTAGTGTGGGTTTAAACGGAGTAAGTTTTTGCTCACTGCGGATACCACAAGTTAGGGCAATAGTCGGGATCTCCATCGCGATGCCAGCGAGAAGATCGGCTTCAGTATCGCCAATCATCCAGCTATCTGAATTTGCTGGAGTCACTTGATGCTCGCACATAGCTTTGGCGAGGAGCTTTGTTTTTAGCTGCGAGTAATTTTGGTATGCAGCTTGACTGTTTCCCGTACCGTAGATTCCATTAAACAGCTCTCTAAGTCCATGCTGCTCTAGAATACGGGTGGCCTCGTCTTGATCGCGCAATGTGACTAATATCAACCTACAACCTTGGGCACGAAGTAGCCCCAAAGCCCAAGTAACTCCTGGTTGAATTTTATCTTGATGTAATAAATCGGCAGAATTGACAATTTCCATCACCCGTTGGAGAAAAAAGTCAGTTCTTTCACCATCCAATCCCGACTGAAAAGCTATTTCTCGATCTGGAATTCGATCTTGTTTCATCTGCCAAAACTGCGCTTTGGTCAAGACTGTGAGCTGATTCTGATTAGATGCGCCTGCTAATAACTCACTGTAAAATTCAGCCGTATCAGTTAAAGCCAGATGATAAGTACTATAGTATCGATCGGAAACATCGACTATCGGGCCATCAAAGTCACAAAATACTGTAATGGGCTTGGGAAATCTACGGGAGAAACCTGGCATAAGCTCTATATTACCAGAAGGATTTGTTACGCAATCTTTCTTAACAATAACAGTTTCCCGATAAGTTGTCACTGGTACTAACTCGATCGAATCATCAGTAAAAACTATACTAGTAAATAGAGGATAACGGATCGGGGATAGTGAAGTGATGAGGTGGATGGGCAGATAGTCGTTGGCGGTAGGGTCTTTGTTTGCGTCAGCAATAGCCTCTCCCACAGGAGAATCGCAAGCATCCGATCTAGACGAGCAGACTCATATCACTATTTCTTATTTACTATGTCAAATTTAATAAATTATACAGAATTCGATCGGCAAATGATCCGCCGTTGTGTGGAGCTTGCCAAACACGCTTGGGGGAAAACTGCGCCAAATCCGCTGGTTGGAGCCGTAATTGTTCAAGATGGCAAAATTATCGGCGAAGGTTTTCATCCTGGAGTGGGGCAACCGCACGCGGAAGTATTTGCACTGCGGGAAGCGGGAGAAAAGGCGGCTGGAGCGACGATTTATGTCAGTTTGGAACCGTGCAATCATTATGGCAGAACGCCCCCCTGTGCAGCCGCTCTGGTGGCTGCTGGTGTGAAAAAGGTGGTGGTGGGTATGGTAGATCCAAATCCGCTGGTAGCAGGCGGTGGGATTAAAACGTTAGAGCAGGCGGGAATTGAGGTCGTTGTTGGGGTTGAGGCCGCTCTGTGTGAGGAGTTAAATGAGGGATTTGTTCAGAGAATCGTCCATCATCGTCCCCTGGGTATCTTAAAATATGCGATGACGCTGGACGGTAAAATTGCCACTGATAGCGGGCACAGTACTTGGGTAAGTGGCGAATCTTCCCGCCAACATGTTCACCATCTCCGTGCGGGTTGTGATGCAGTGATTATTGGGGGAAATACATTGCGAAGGGATAATCCGTACCTGACTAGTCACGATCCGATTGCACCAAATCCGCTTCGGGTAGTAATGACTCAAAACTTCGATCTACCAGCTGAGGCGATTTTGTGGGATACCAGTGTGGCTAAGACTTTGATAGTTACCCGAACAGGTGCAAATCCAGCGTTACGAGACTTATTAATCGATCGAGGTGTAGAGGTGTTAGAGTTGGATGCTCTCAGCCCGAAGCTAGTCATGCAACACTTATTTGATCGAGGTTTCTTATCGGTACTATGGGAATGTGGGGGCACTTTAGCTGCGAGTGCGATTGCTGATGGCGCAATTCAAAAGGTGTTGGCATTCATTGCCCCTAAAATCGTGGGGGGGATTTCCGCACCCTCGCCAGTCGGGGACATGGATATTCGGTCGATGTCGGACGCTTTAGTGTTAGAACGAGTAAGCTATCAACAAATTGGCACGGATCTTTTGATTCAAGGATACCTGTAGGGTGTGTTACTGCGCTGGCGTTAGCCTACCTTCGGTAACTGCATAACGCACCCTCGCAATCCCATCGGTGGTACATTAAGCCATCATAGAAGCGTAGGGACGGGCGAAGATCATTCTGCCAGCAGAAGTCTGGATAGCTGAAGTAACGACTATTTTGAGATCCACACCGACGTGTTTACGCCCTTCCTCCACCACTACCATTGTCCCGTCATCGAGATAACCGATCCCCTGGGTGGCTTCTTTCCCATCTTTAATAATTTTTATTTCGAGACAGTCTCCAGGTAGATACACAGGACGAACCGCTGTCGCTAAATCATTGACGTTTAAAACCGAAACTTCTTGGAGCTTGGCAACCTTGCTCAAATTGTAATCATTAGTCAAAAGAGTGGCGCGGATTTCACTAGAGAAGTGAACTAATTTAGCATCCACAGTGGTGATATCTTGGTAATCGATCGGGTGAATGATAATTCGATCAGGAAAACTATCTTTCATCCTGTTTAAAATATCTAGTCCCCTGCGTCCCCGACTTCTTTTCATGTCATTAGCCGCATCAGCCAACGTTTGCAGCTCCTGGATCACAAACTGCGGCACTAGAATTTGACCTTCAACAAATCCGGTATTTAATAGCTCCTCAATCCGCCCATCAATGATACAACTAGTATCGATTACTTTGGGCGCGATCGCTTTCAAAGTTCCTTCTGCCACCAACATTGTTTCGACACTCTGGGGATTGATCAACCGCAAAAATGCACCGCCATGAGTATCAGCTAGAGTCACACCCAAATAACAAAACATTACGCTTCCCAAAATCGCCAATAATGGTTTGAGGAACGAAAATTCTGGAGCGATCGGCAGGAGGAACACTGGTGCTAGCATGAGATTGGCAATTAGTAGCCCAATCACGAAACCAACGGCTCTAGTTAGTAAAACATCAACTGGTAAACGCCTGACATCAGCTTCGAGGCGACGGTATGCTGATTTGATAAAAAAGCCAAACGCTCCGCCAAATAATGCCGAAAACCCTGCTGAGACAATCCGTAAACCGTCCTGATTTGTAACTTTAGCCAACATCTCGCTGGGTAATATCTCTACGATATCGTAGCCAATCCCTGCTGCGGCTAGGATTAGTAGGAGGATAATTGTAAAGTCGAGCATGGGTAGGCTTCCGATCGAGTCGAGTATGAGTAGATCTCTCTAGTCCATTATATCTGGTGCCGTTCGCAAAGCGTTGAGAGTTAGGAGTTCGTAAATCGCACCTGTTCAAGTTAGCGATAGCCGTAATCTGGGTTGCCAGTAGCCAAATTCTAACTGGTTCAATTCCAATCTTCTTGCTCTTGATATTTCTTTGCTTTCACCTGATAAATCTGTTCGCCACTATGCAATGCACGGGTTTTGGCAAATAATTGCTCTTCGGTTAAGTGCCATTCAATCAATAATCGATCGAGATTTTCCTGAATATCTGTAGCACCAGGAAAGCCATTGTAACGAATTCGCAGGCGAGCCAGTTCGGACAGTGCCATCGATTCTTGAGGATCGCTCTCCAATAATAAATCGACGATTGCTCGATCGACCTTCTCTTGAGGATGTCGTTGTGGTAATTTACTTTGCTCCGGCATACTGTTACAGAGATAGATATTTAGATTTATCCAAATATTCTACTCCCAAATATCTAGCCAGTAATTCTGCTTCGATCGAATCCAACCACAGCAAAGCCTAGAGTCACTCAACTAATTCAATCAATGTTAGTAGTTAGTCCTGAATTAACGATCGATAAATTACCCAAATATCTACATCCGCTCAGTGTAGCTCCAATGATGGATCGAACCGATCGCCACTGCCGTTATTTCTTGCGCCAAATTAGTCGCCGGACATTGCTATACACCGAGATGGTGACAAGTATGGCAATCTTGAATGGGGACAAGCAGAAACTATTAGGATTCGATCGATCCGAACATCCCCTGGCATTACAAATCGGTGGTGATAATCCTCAGGATCTGGCTAAATGTGCCCAAATTGCTGAAGAATTTGGCTATGACGAACTAAATCTCAATGTTGGCTGTCCTAGTAGTCGCGTCCAAAGCGGTAATTTTGGTGCGTGTCTGATGCTTCAGCCGGAGCATGTGGCTGAATGTATCGCCGCGATGATTGGTGCCACCAAATTACCCGTGACGATCAAACATCGGATTGGGGTAGATGAAGTTGATAGCTATGAAGCTCTGGCAAAATTTGTGTCAATTGTTGCCCAAACAGGTTGTCAACGCTTCTCCGTTCATGCCCGCAAAGCTTGGTTACAAGGTTTGAGTCCCAAGGAAAATCGCGAAATCCCTCCCCTGCGCTACGATTTAGTCCATCAGCTTAAGCAGGATTTCCCGCAGCTTTCGATCGAGATCAATGGCGGTTTTACTAGCTTAGAACAAGTCCAAACCCAACTCCAGCTTGTCGATGCCGTGATGATTGGTAGAGCTGCTTATGATAATCCTTACCTGTTAGCATTGGCAGATCGCGAAATTTATGGTGAATCGACACCAATTCGTAGCCGTCATCAAATAGCTACTGCCATGCTCCCGTACATTGATGACTGGGTAACTGGTGGCGGTAGACTAAACAGTATTACCCGTCATATGTTGCAATTATTTCATGGACAGCCAGGTAGTCGGATCTGGCGACGAATCATCACAGAGCAATCCGTCTTGCCAGGTGCAGGGACAAAAGTGATTGAACAGGCGTTAAGTAGAAGTACTCAGGAGTGAAAAGCCGGATCGATCCCCGCACTCACATATAAAATATTCTGATATGTAAATTAACAAAATAAAATTGCTGCTTATGTTGCCAAAGCGTCACGTATCAGTCTATGCTTGACCTTAGCGAATATCTAAGTATTCGGTTTTTCATAGCTAAAACCTGTGAAAAAACTGGTGTGTTCTATATAAATATCGATTCGGAGCGGATACTCGCTCATAGTCGTTGACTACAAAATTACTCTAAGGACGAAAAATATATGTCTATTGCCGTGGGAATGATTGAAACCAAAGGTTTTCCTGCTGTTGTGGAAGCTGCTGATGCGATGGTCAAAGCTGCTCGTGTCACATTAGTTGGCTATGAAAAAATCGGCAGCGGACGGGTAACTGTCATTGTCCGTGGTGATGTCTCTGAAGTACAAGCTTCCGTGGCAGCAGGTGTAGAATCGGTTAAGCGCGTCAACGGTGGCGAAGTTTTATCGACTCACATCATTGCACGTCCTCACGAGAACTTGGAGTACGTATTGCCTATGAACTATACCGAAGATGTAGAGAAATTCCGCGTCTAGATTGCGTTCGCTTAGGTCAAATTTGCTAAGTATTAGATTAACTAGAAAATTTTAGGAGTCACTGATAATGTCTATTGCAGTTGGAATGATCGAAACCTTAGGTTTCCCCGCAGTTGTCGAAGCTGCTGATGCGATGGTCAAAGCCGCTCGTGTCACACTAGTTGGCTACGAAAAAATCGGTAGTGGTCGCGTTACTGTGATCGTCCGTGGTGATGTCTCTGAAGTCCAAGCTTCTGTAGCAGCAGGTGTGGAGTCTGTCAAGCGCGTTAACGGCGGACAAGTATTGTCCACTCACATCATTGCGCGTCCACACGAAAACCTAGAGTACGTTCTGCCTATGAACTACACCGAAGATGTCGAGAAGTTCCGCGACAGCTTAAATGGTCCAGGACCTTTGGCAATGGGTAGTAGACGTTCTTAGAAGCTAAATGAAGCTAGCTAGAGTGATGGGTACTGTGGTCAGTACCCACAAAGAACCGAGTTTGACTGGGACTAAGTTTTTGCTCGTGCAAATGCTCGATGCCGCAGGAAATGATTTGCCGGAGTATGAAGTCGCCGCCGATTGTGTCGGTGCAGGTTTAACAGAAGTAGTTTTAGTGAGTCTGGGCAGTGCTGCGCGCCAAGTTTCCACCAAAGACCATTATCCTGTCGATGCGCTAGTTGTGGCGATCGTAGATACAGTTGCGGTGGGCAATGATTTGACATACAGCAAACGAGATGCGCGATAAAAAATTATTTATGAAGTTATTAGTGATTTAATTCGGAACCGAAGATATGAGTAATATTAGTGACAGCGTTCGCCAAGAAATTCGTCGTTTATTGAGCCAAGGCTATCGTGTGGGCGTAGAGTATGCTGATGCGCGTCGCTTTCGGAGTGGTTCTTGGACTAGCGCGCCCATCGCCCAAGGTGGTGAAAGTGCGGTACTAGCTAGCGTCACCGCTGTGCTGGACGAGAATGAAGGTAAGTATGTCCAAATCCTCGGTGTCGATACCAAATCGCGCACGCGAGTATTGGAACTGATGATCCAACGCCCTGACGGTGCCGTGACTCAGGTAAGCAAATCGAAGGGTACTGGTGGTGGCAGTGTCGCCGCTGCAAGCAATGGCAATGGTAGCGGCAACGGTAGCGGTGGCAGCGATGTCGCTCAAATCGTCAGACAACTACTGGCTCAAGGTTTTCGGATTGGGACAGAATTTGCAGATGCTCGTCGCTATCGCGCTACATCTTGGACTAGTGGTCCATCCTATCAAGGTACGCGAGATAATGAAGCAATTGCCCTGCTGACTAATCTAGTCGCCGAACACGAACATGACTATGTACGGTTGATCGGGATCGATACAACTGCGCGTCGTCGTGTCACCGAACTAGTAATTCACAAGCCAGGTGAGCCAGTCACACTCAGTACTGGTGGTGGTAGTGCAGCTAGTTCGTTTAATAGCTCCTTTGGTACAGCTAGTGTCGGTAGCAGTAATGTTAAAACCTCCCTCAGTCCTGAAATAGTAGCATCAGTACGACGGTTGCTCGAAAATAGCTACCAAATCAGCACCGAACATGCAGATTTACGTCGGTTTAGAAGCAGCTCTTGGCACACCTGTAAGCCAGTTTCGGCGACTCGGATTCAAGAAGCAATTTCGGAATTGGAATCTTGCCTGACAGATCACGCAGGTGAATATGTGCGGCTGATTGGCGTGGATAAGAAAGCGAAGCGTCGCGTTCACGAAGAAATTATTCAACGTCCTTAGAGATTAGCACCAACGGCAGACGGCAAAAAGTTACCAGCAAACAGTTCAGCCCAAATGCTCACCAAGTTTCGATCTTTAACCAGGGAGGTAGTACCCGTCCATCTTGATGGAAATGTGTCGATCGATCCAACTGCTGCCATCGCGCCTGGGGTTTTACTTCAAGCCGAAGCAGATAGTCGAATTACGATCGGGGCAGGGGTATGTATCGGTGCTGGAACGATCGTTCATGCATCGGGCGGAAATATTGACATTGGGGTTGGAGTGTGCATTGGTCGCGGGGTGCTGATTGTCGGGAGTGGTGGGATCGATCGCAATGCTTGCATCGGCGCGGGAACGACTATTTTCAATCCCCAGATTGAGGAAGGAGATGTAATTCCGACTCACTCAATTTTGGGTGATACCAGTCGGGGGGAAGTATCGGTGGTGGAAACACCAGATCTACCTCCTCCACCAAAAAATCCAGCGACCGTTGCAGCGATCGATCCCCCAGATATTTGGGATGCAAGTGATGCCTGGGATCCGCCGAAAGTGGAACCACCACCAATAGCCGATCCACCTTGGGAGAATACTTTCCAGCAGCCATCGCATACACCCTTTGACAGTGGATCCACCGCCGAACTTGACGAAATAGTCGCGATCGAAATCACCCATCGCTCTAACGAATATGTCGCCGGACGTGCTAATTTCGACAGGCTTAAACGCCAGCTTTTCCCCAATGGTTGAACTCATGACTAAAAAAGCACTACCGAAACTAAAATCGACCAAAGTTCTCGTCGTAT
>JANNBD010000291.1:0-4467 GCA_031385105.1 Chamaesiphon sp. OTE_78_metabat_374 | reverse complement strand
GAAGAATGTTGGCGTAGCCTTTTTGATAAGGCAAACGCTACGCGTTGGCAACGCCTGCGCTTTGCGCTTACGGAACGAAACAACCCAACACACTTTACTAAAGCCTAAAGCCTAAAGCCTGATAAATATCCTGGGAAACTTGAGCCTTTAAAGATTTACCCAGGCGATTTTTTTTCTGTGCTAGTTGTAGACATTCGGCAGTGGGGCAGAGATAAACCGAGCGTCCTTGGCGGAATTTATCGCCGAGATCGATTTCAATTTGATTGGACGGGTGGCATCTAACCACCCGCCAAAATTCACTTCTGAGCGCAACCTTGCGACAACTCACACACCGTCGAAAATCTTTAGTCATGTTTCCCTCATCAGCCAAGCATTCTAACTCTATTCCACTATCCTTATTCTCACAATGAGGTAGACCGTGTTTTTTAGTTTGAAAAGGTACTGGTACCTTAAGATGAAGATTGGTTAAATTTGTCTTGAATATACAGTGACGCGAAAATCTCTAGCAATCGCTACTCCCGTAGGCAGTTTCAAAGGAGCTTTTGCTCATGGAGTCTTGACGGCACTAGAAGAGGCAGGCATCGTAGCTGATGCCTATGCCGCAGCATCTTCCTCAGTCATCCCGACTAGTTGGGCCGCGATCGGTCGGGCCAGCACTTTAGGAGTAGACTATTGGTTAGCAGGCTTGTCGGCACTACAAGATCCTGCTCAAAATATGAGCAAAATCGTGCAGCGGGGAATTCGTGTCTTTAGTCAGCAGTTGCGACAGCATCTATATCAACCCCAGACTCCCACTCTCTACATCGCCACCAATGCCGTAATCGATCCTACCGCCGCCGCCCAAACTCAAACGCCCCTTGCCCAAGATTTGGGCAAGCGATTGCTCCGCGCCTCAGTCCTAAAGGATCGCAGTTGGGTTGATAACAATTTGCGTTTCACCTTATTTAGCACCCATCACCCCGAACCAAGCCAGCGCATTACGCCAAACAACTTTCCGGCTGTTGCTTATGCTTCCTCTCGGATTATGCACGCTTGGGAGATTCCAGCATGGATCGATGGCAAACCCTACGTCGATGCCGCATATACTTGTCTGTGTCCAGCCCTAGCAATGGTATCAGCCGGATATCAGGAAACGATCGCAATTGCCAATGAGCCAGGAACAATGTACCAAGATATGTTTCATATCGAGTCGATCCCTACTCACAGCGGCGGCGTGCCCATTCATATTATCCGTCCCGATGTCCACCTCAAGGAATTGGGTGTGGACTTTACCAAAGCGACTCCAGATGGCTTAGTAGCCGTGTATCGTCATGGTAGAGATAAGGGATCGGAATTTATTAAAAAATGGAAGTGGAAATAAGTTTTATGGTGATCGTTTAGAAAGTTGACATCCACCCCGCCGTAGAACGGACGGGGATTCCCTAGCTTCGCAACTAGGCTTTCTGCTTCTTACCATTGCTGGTTTTTCGCAACTGCCCTTTAGAGGATTCTCTATCGGGTCTGATGTTCGCTCCACAGACTGACACGGCTAGCCCAGCCGCTAAGATGTTTCTACTTGCGTTGATGTCACGATCGTGAGTGGTTTGGCATCGAGGGCACTTCCACTCTCTGATATTCAACGGAAGTTTATCTACAACATGTCCACAGTTCCCACACCTTTTAGAGCTAGGAAACCAGCGGTCGATCTTAATCAGTTCCCGTCCATACCACTCGCATTTATAGGCAAGTTGGCGAATCAGTTCACCCCAACTTGCATCGCTAATAGCAAGAGCAAGTTTATGGTTCTTCAACATATTTTTGATAGCCAAGTCCTCAACTACGATCGTTTGGTTTTCACGAACCAGTTGAGTTGTCAGCTTGTGCAAAAAGTCTTTTCTAGCATCGGTAATTTGCGCGTGGACAAGTGCCACTTGCAACTTGGCTTTATGCCTGTTGTTGCTCCCTTTCTGTTTGCGAGAAAGAGCCTTTTGCACTCGTTTCAACTTCTTGTGGAGTTGTTTAAAGTGTTTGGGGTTGACAATTTTATCGCCGTTACTAGTGGCAATCAGACTAGCGATCCCCATATCCAGACCGATCTGTTTGTTGGATTCTGGCAGTTGAGCAATGTCAGTATCTACCAACAAGGAGACAAACCAACGACCGCTAGCTTCCAACTTGATAGTGATAGTAGATGGCTCACACCCTTCGGGCAAATCTCTACTCCAACGAATTGGCAAGGCTTCGGTACACTTAGCCAGAAATACTTGACCGTCTTTCCATCGGAAAGCTGCCTTGGTAAATTCGGCACTACCGCCACTATGCTTCTTCTTGAAGTTGGGATACTTTGCCCGTCCAGCCCAGAAGTTTACAAATGCTTTCTGGAGGTTTCTCAACCCTTGCTGAAGCGGTACAGAGCTAACCTCGTTGAGAAAGTCAAGCTCCTCTTGTTTTTTCCAAGCTGTCAGCATGGAGGATGTTTGAACGAAATCAATTCGCTCTTGACGCTCATACCAAGCCTCCGTTCTGGCTGCTAAAGCTTTGTTGTAGACTAAACGCGCACATCCCATCGTCCGGCGCAAGAGTGATTCTTGCTCGACGGCAGGATAGAAGCGGTAGCGATAGGCTTTTTGCATACTTTAAATCCTACCATGCTCCTGGTAAGATTGCTAGTATCTAGTCACAGCGCAGACTGCTTAACTACGTTTGCGCCTGTAAAGCCGTGCTAGAAGGACGGGGTTTTAAACCCAACTCCCTGATAAATTAGACTGATAATTCGCTGAGATCTATCTGGTGGGCAGTGCCCACCCTACGGCTATTCACTTTAGTAATTTCGATCGAATGATCCACATTAGACGATCTCGATCGCTCTTGATTGCCAATTATTTGCGAGTTGCCTTGACTGGCTGATTAATGGGTGCAGGAATTAAGACAATTTGGCGGCGATTTGGAGCAATCTTGTAGGTATTGTCTTCCATTACACTCTTTTGTGCTTGTGGATCAAAGGAACGACTAAAGTTATGATTGATTTTCTCAGTGCGGATCTTGGCATCTTGCACTTCTGTTTTGAGCCGCTGCACCTTACTGTGCAGCGACCAGTTAGTGGAGATTGAGTTTCCTAAAGTAACAATCCCAAATACTGACAGCATTGAATAAGTAACTAATTTTACGCCCGCCTCCAATCCCTGGCGACGGTGAGCGTAAGCAGAATTGATCTTAGCTTTAGATCTTTTGCGCGGGGACAACTCTGTGTTGCTCTGACCCAGAAGATCGCCCTGAAACCGATCTAACTGCTGCGATGCTGAGGATCTGCGCCGCTGGATCGAATATTCTGGTGGCTCGAAAGAATGTTGTGCATTCATAAAATATTAGTACACCCAATTGAAATTTTAACTATTATACAACGTTGGAGTACGGGGATGTAGGGGATGGGGGACTGGAGGACTGGGGGACTCACACTGTGAATTGAAAGTACCCAATACAAAAAATCTGGGACGTAATTAAAACTACGTCCCAGACTGGCGGATAAATAAAAAAGAGAACGCTAGAGCAACCATGAATAGGGCTACTTGAGCTAATCGATTATCTATTTGCTCAATTCAGTTGATAGGCGTAATGCCAAGAAACCAGGAATGAGCGCGATTGCCAAAGCAATAAATACTTGAGTATCAGACATGAGAGATTCCTCCAAACACAGGGATTTTACCTATCCACAGTTTGCGATAATTTTGGCTGGGACTGGGGATAATGTAACAAAATGTAGAAAGTAGAGGGTAGAGGATAGAGGGTAGAGGGTAGAGAAAATGGCTGTGTCAGCAGAGTTTGGATGTAGATCGAGAGGCTTGCGTCTCAACTCTTTTTCTACAATTCTACTCCCACACTTCTATCTCATACCCTACCCTCTACCCCCTACCCTCTACACTCTCCCTGTGATTAACTAATAAATAACTAATTCAACTGGAGATCGGCTGATTGAAGAAATACTGGCAACGGATCGCGATCGGGATGTCAATTGGGAGTATAGTTGTGCCTAGTTGGGCAGCACCAACGGCGAATTCGGTCGGGAGTGCGGGAATTGATGCATTGAGATTGCATCAGGCTCCATACAATCTTACAGGCAAAAAGATCGCGATCGGGCAGATTGAAGTCGGTCGTCCAGGGCTGTTTGGCTGGGACAAGACAGCTCAAAACTTGAAGTTTAAGCCTGAACAGGTTTTTTATCAAAACGGTGCCGCCAAGGCCAATGAGCAGGTTGAACAGCACGCAATGATGGTGGCAGCAGTGATGATCAGTCGCGATAAGCGATTTCCTGGAGTCGCGCCGGATGCTCGACTATATTCGACGGCGATGGGGAAAGTAGATCGGACTGGGCAGCCGGAAGAATGCCTCTCAACCCAGCATATCGCCCAGCAGAATGGTGGAGACATTCGGGCGATCAATCTTAGCTTTGGCGAGCCATTGGAGCGGGATCCGCGTCCAAATGCCAAGTTG
>JANNBD010000276.1:0-8481 GCA_031385105.1 Chamaesiphon sp. OTE_78_metabat_374 | reverse complement strand
GGAAGATTCAGTCCGCGAAGGCGGACTTTGTATCATGAGCCGAGACTTCCAGTCTCTGGGTCATTCTTGACCGGAACTCACGTTATTCAAGATCGATCAAAATAAGTTGTGCTGATGAAAATAACAATAAATCTACCTTTCGAGTGATTTATTCATAAGTAGTAATTGGTATAACTGGGGTATGCAAATGGCAATGAAGCTCGATCGGATGATCGCTAGCATTACCAGTCATCGATTCGATCGAATTGTATTTTGAGATCGATCGACAGAAAGCAAATTAATTAATCAATTCTATTTACAGGATAAGCAAATGAGCGACCTAATTGTTGTCGGTTTCAAAGATGAGTTCAAGGCAGATGAAGTAATGAATGAACTCAGAAGGCTCCAATCAGAATATCTAGTCGATCTAGAAGATGCTGCTGTGGTAATCAGAAATCAAGAAGGCAAAGTCAAAATCAAGCAAGCTCAAGAACTTGTGACTGCTGGTGCCGTAAGTGGTGGGTATTGGGGTGTTTTGTTGAGCGTGTTGTTCTTCAATCCAATCTTTGCACTAGTTGGGGCTGCGGCTGGAGCACTGTCAGGAGCATTGAGCGATATTGGCATTAATGATGATTTTATGCGCGATCTTGGCAGCACCATTGAGCCAGGAACTTCGGCGATCTTTGTACTGGTCCGAAAATCTACACCAGACCGAGTATTAGCAGATTTGAGCAAGTTTGAGGGAAAAGTTTTGCGGACTTCATTATCAAAAGAAGATGAAGCGAAGCTTCAAGCGGCACTGACAAAACGGGAAGCATCATTAGCAATCTAATCGTGATTAAATTTGCGGTGTTGCTGGGTTGAAGTATGAAACCATCGGTTAGGGTAATGTCCTAACCGATGGTTTTAAAAATAAGCATTGATGAATTTATATCTGATTCACCAATGCCTGTTGTTTGACGATCGATTCAAGAAAGTGATTGACGATCACCGAGTACTTCTACTTTAGTTCGATCGATAATTTCAAATAGTTCTTGACGATCGTGCTCACGAATCAAATATCGCCAGGTAAATCGGACTACTGACACCAAACCCACAAGTTTGATAACTGGTGTCACTAACGGAATGTCGTCAATTATGCCCAATGTTGCAAACACAACTTTAGCCCCAAAGACAGCTAATACAATCCAGCCCAAGGTGATAAAAAGCTGGCGATTATTGTTGAATAGCTCAGTCGCAGTGGACTTGGCATTTTCAAGAAATGCTGTCACTTCCGTTTGAGTAGATGGCAAAGCTACTGCTGGCTCTGCGTTTGGTTTTGCTGAGATTTGTTCGTCAGAGATTGCCATTGGTTCAATCGATTCGGGCTGATTTATTAGGGTTTCAGCGTTCATTTCATGTGCCTCCGTTGGTAAATTGTGATTCTCTAGAGGAGAGATTATTGCTGGATCAGACGCTTCCTGAACGCTACCGCTAAGGATTGCACTTGATTCGGCACGATCGGATATATCTGTGGTGTCAGTGGCCAAAGATGCTACTTTCATGCTGATTTCTCGATCGTCTTTGATGATATTATTTTTCATGGATCGTGGGGTAGTTAAACTAATTTAGATCTAAATGATATCGATGAGCAGATCGCTTTTCATCTATAATTAGAGGTATATTTACGGCTAATTCTAGGATGTATTTAAGACTGGAAGTAGCGATCGACTAATGCCTGATAGCTAGCTTGATGTTTTGAATTTTTCAGCTCAATCTCAATCCGAACAACTCCGCAATCGCTTCTAGGCAAACTAGCGATCGCATTCAATAGTTCGCTAGCAGCTTTAAGTGAATCGGTAGACCCATAAACTGTCGGCGGACTAAATAGTTCAGCTAATCTTGTCATTGGATCGTCCAACTCGACAGCGACGGGTTTAATCTCATTCTTTGCTGATATTAAGTTATCAGGAATTAAATTTTCACCATCATAATCATTGATTTGACCCACATCGATTTCGGCCAGCAGTTTATATGCTGGACTTACCTGTTCGATAATCAGCTTCTCCCGCCGCACAGGTATTTGCACGCTGACAAGCTCTGTTTCAATTTCTTTGCGGATTACAATCTCACCAATCTTGCGCTGAGTCAGCTCAATTCTCAAGCGTTCTTCTAACAAAGAAAAGCTTGCTTGGGTCAAAATAGTTGAGGTAGAATCAACTTCTGTGTGATATTCTACCTCAGGATTATAGTCACTATGGTTAAGTTCTTTAGAAATCATAATTATACCTAAAATGTTGCTGTTAGCTAGCTGGGTTAATCTTGTAGATCTCAAAATTAACAGAGAACAGGGGTTTAAATCCCCCACCTGTAAGGCGGATTGTTGTTAGGGTGGGGTCTGCTTGGTGCATTTTTACCTACGGGGAACCCGTGCGGTAAATGCATCCGCAATTCTCAATTAATTTAACCCAGCTAGAAAAGATCGATTAGATATTTTTAACTACGGGACGACCTTCAGTATCTATGTCTAGCTCTTCGCGTCGGAGTTGCTCTTGAGCTGTAGCAGTCTCTTGATCTACAACTTTGCTAACTCGCACTTCTTCCCGCACAAATGCTTCTTTGTGAAACTCAGGTACTTCTTCATAAACATCCATGCGGGCGACTTCCCCTGCTTGGAAATTAGCTTCGCCTGGAGTAACTACACTGCCAGAATTGACGGGAACTCGTTCGACGACGACTCGTTCTTTATCGACCGCAACAGAAGCATTGGCAGTTTCAGTTTCAATCCGTTTGCTGATTACTGCTTCACCAGTTTTCTGCCGATTTTTACTGGCAATTAACCGCTCTTCATACAGTTTTAGGTTAGGATGATTTTGCTCGTTGAGACCATACAATTGGGGTTCTTGTTCGTAACCATAGGTATCGCGGTCATAGCCTGCATAACCAGCCTCAAGATCGAGCACGGGTTCGGTATTGTTGGTAGCTGGAGCTGAGGCAGCACCAGCATAACCAACTCCATTGGCAGCGGGAGCATTCTGAATTGTTGGTGTTGCAGAGCGATAAACGCCGCGCACCCGTTCTTCTTGATCGTAGTCGATCAACAAATCATCAGTAAACTCAGGCAGGGCTTCAACCTGGGCTTTGGTGAGGGTATCGGCATAGACACGTTTGTTCTGATAATCGATGCGAGCATATCCGATTGGTAAGAGGACTTTCTTGCCCATAATCCAGCCGCCACTATCAACGATTAAGTAGCGAAACTTACCTTCTTCATCTACTAAAACGTCAGTAATAGACCCAATTTTTTCGGTGCCTGCGTACATGGACAATCCCTTGATATCAGGATCGTTAGAGTGAGTGTTGTAGTCAGGATCAAAGTCTTTAATTTTGTAGAGAGACATTTTACTTGTTCCTATGTTCTAAAGTTGTAAAAACTTGTTCATCTCTAACAATACAAGTTCGATCTTTTTCAGCCATCCTTCTATATGTAGATCTAGCTAACGCCTTTAGGTATAGTCGGCAATTCTCAATTCTCAATTCTCAATTAACTACCGCCATCCATGACTTTCTTCCTATTTTTTAGTTATTTACTGTTCAGAACATCCTTCTATATGTAGATGTTTTAAACTGAGAATAATTGTTATGTTTCTATGACAATTGCCTAAGCAATTCCTGCTGCCGCGCTTGTATCATTAATGTATTTGGCACTTCATACTCATGATTGCTTCCGCTCCTTCAATTTTGAATTTACAACTCCCGCGATCGATCGTAATTCCGCTCTGTCTATTGCCGATCGCACTGTCTGGTTGTAGTGTGCCCAAAGATGATGCTGGTGCCCAAACTAAGCCACCTGGAGCGGACAGAAATCAGCCAACTGCAGTGGATGTAGCGATCGCCACCACCGTGCCCCTAGCCTCAACGCGGGAGTACACGGGGACAACTCAACCTTTCCAAGAAGTGGCAATTCGCGCTCAGGCGGAAGGACAATTGCGACGGTTGAATGTGAATGTGGGAGATCGAGTCAAGAAAGGTCAAATCTTGGCGCGAATTGATGACTCACTCCTGAGTGCGGCGACAGCGGAAGCAGCCGCAGAACTAGCTTCTCGCCGGATGGAAATCGGTCAAATTCAGGCTCAAGTGAGCGATGCCCAAACCCAGGTGGAACAGACGCGGCTCCAGCTTCAACAAGCCGAATTTGATGCAGCTCGATATAGTAGTCTGGCTAAATCGGGGGCAATATCCCAGCAACAGGCACAGCAATCCCGCACCCAAGCTAATACAGCGGCACAGGTATTGAGATCGGCACAAGCCAAGGTGCGCGTACAGCAACAATCGATCGCGGTGGCAACTAGTCGGGTAACAGCCCAACAGGCGGTAGTCAATCAGCAGCAGCAACGGCGCGCTTACGCAATGGTGGTGTCACCGCTTTCGGGCGTAGTATTGACTCGATCGACAGAACAAGGAAATCTCGTTCAAGTTGGTAACGAATTACTCAGATTGGGAGACTTTAGTCAAGCTAAAGTGACAGTACAAGTTTCTGAACTGGACTTGGCAAATGTCCGCCTGGGTGGAGCTGTTAAAGTACGGTTGGATGCCTTTCCCACGGAGCAGTTTGCAGGTAAAGTGACGCAGATTTCACCTGCGGCGAATCCGACTTCGCGGTTAGTCCCCGTGGAAATGACGATTCCCAATCCGACGGGTAGAGTCGGGAGTGGCTTGCTGTCGCGAGTTAGCTTTACCCAAACGGCAATAGACAGAGTGGTGGTGCCGATCTCAGCTTTACAAGAAGATCGAGCCAATGCCAAACAAACCGGAGCTAATAGCCCTGCACCCAAACGAACGAAAGGCACCTTATTTATCATCGAGCGGGATGGCGAACGGGCAAAGGTTAATGCTCGATCTGTCGCGCTCGGTGAACAAATCGACGGCAAGGTTCAAATCATTTCTGGTTTAAATCCTGGGGAACGGTTTGTGGCGCGGAGTGGGAAACCGCTCAAGGATGGGGACTCGGTGCGGTTGAGTATTTTGTCTGCTAAGTAAATAACGTGAATTGCGCCCTATAGAAATGCCTACGATTGAAATCGTGGCTCATGATGCAAAGTCCGCCTATGCGGACTGAATGAATCTCTTAGTCCGCGTAGGCGGACTTTGCACCGCTAGCACCGATTTCAATCGAGTGCGATCCTTAAACGAAGCCAATATCTCACGTTAAATATTGAGAGCGAATATCATGCAAACCCCATCTCCATCTGGCTTCAGCCTTAGCACCCTATCAATCCGCCAGTATATCGGCACCTTCATGCTGGCACTGACGGTAATTATCGTCGGCATCTTCTCGATCACCCAATTACCCGTCGATCTCCTGCCGTCGATTACCTATCCTCGGATCGGTGTCCGCCTGACTGCGCCTGGGATTTCGCCAGAAGTCGCGATCGATGAAATTACTCGCCCCCTCGAACAGGCACTCTCAACTACCGATGGTGTCGTCCAAATCTACTCCCAAACCCGCGAAGGACAAGTCAATCTCGATCTGTACTTCAATCCTGGTAGTAATGTCGAGCAAGCTCTCAATGACACCACCGCCGCCTTTAATCGCAACCGGAATCGACTACCGGATTCGATCGAAGAACCTCGCCTATTCAAGTTCGATCCATCCCAGCTACCAGTCTACGAAATGGCTCTAACTTCGCCCTCATTGAGCGATGTAGACCTGCGGGTGTTTGCTGACGAGGAACTGTCCCGCGAACTAGGCATCGTCTCTGGCGTGGCTTCTGCCGATGTTTCTGGGGGTGTGCAGGAAGAAGTGCGGGTGAATATCGATCTCAATCGGTTGCAATCCCTGGGAATTAATTTGCCTACTGTACTCGATCGATTGACACAGCGCAATCAAGATGTTTCGGGGGGCAGGATCTTGGGTGAAAATTCCGAAGCTCTGACGCGGGCGGTGGGACGGTTTGAGAACGTCGGCGAGATTCGCGATCTGTCTTTTGCTACAGGAGGGGGACAAGCAATAGCAAGCAATCCTCAGCAGCCGAGTACTACGCCAGCCAACCCGCCTGGGCAGGTATATCTGCGAGATTTTGCCGAAGTAACTGATGGTACCCAAGCCGAGCGGGTATTGGTAAATCTCAACCGCAAAAAAGCAGTCAAAATCAGCGTCCAGAAACAAGCGGATGCGAATACCGTCTCGGTAGTAGATGCCGTCAAACAGCGGTTGGATGCCTTGCGAAAATCGGGAGCGATTCCCGCCGATATGGTAATTACAGCCACACTAGATGAGTCAAAATTTATCCGCAACTCACTGGCGGATGTGATCGGCTCTGGGGTATCGGGTGCCCTACTTGCGGCGGTTTCGGTATTCATCTTTTTGGGTTCGTTGCGCCAGACATTAATTATCGCCCTGACGATTCCGCTCTGTACCTTAGCCGCCGCCATCGTGATGAAGCTTTCCGGCTTTTCACTGAATATTTTTAGCTTGGGTGGACTAGCAATCAGTGTGGGGCAAGCGATCGATACATCTGTAGTTATTCTCGAAAACGTCAGCAAACGGGTGGAAAAACTCAAATTAGAGCGGACGCTGACGGAGAATCATGATGATTATGCCCAGACAACCATCACCGCAGTCGAAGATAGTAGTCGGGAAGTTGAATCATCGCTAGTAGCTTCAACGGCTGCCAACCTGGTATCAGTATTGCCATTCGTCTTTGTCGGCGGCTTTGTCTCACTGCTATTTAACGAGCTAATTCTCACCATTTGCTTTGCCGTAATTGCTTCACTAGTAGTCGCCCTCACCATCGTACCCATGTTATCGGCGCGGTTATTTGCGATCGAATGGTCGAGTGGCTTAAATCGGCTCTGGCTGCTGCGTGCATTCAATCACCGCTTAGAAGGCGGCACCCAAATGTATGGTAACATCCTGACTCGCTTGATCCGTCGTCCGGCGATCGTCGTCATCACCGCATTTATCCTCTTAGGTGGCAGCGGGATTGTGATGGCGGGACAGATTCCCCAAGAAATTTTACCCCGCATCAGCACCGGACAGGCGAATGTCAATGTCCAGTTTCCGCCCGGAACTTCCCTCGACACCAATCGGCAGGTGATGCTAGCAGTTGATGATGTGCTGCTCAAGCAGCCAGAGACAGATTACGTCTTCACCACCACAGGCGGTTCGCTGTTCGGGAGTACCGTATCCTCCAACCCCTCCCGCAGTTCGGGTAATATCACCCTCAAACCAGGTACCGACATCGAATCATTCACCGAGCGAGTAACGCGGGAGATGAACAAGCTCAATCTAGCCGGAATTCGGGTGCGGGTATCCCCAGGCTCCGTGCGCGGTTTGACCTTAAATAACTCACCCCTACGCGGGGCGGAAGTCGATGTAGTGCTTCAGGGGCAAGATGCCGAAGTCCTCCGCCAAGCAGGGCGGCAAGTATTGGCTGCTCTAGACGATCGAGTCAAATTATCCGCTTTCCGTCCCGATGCTGACGATCGCCAGCCAGAAGTCCAAATTCGCCCCAACTGGGAGCGTGCTAATGCTCTGGGTTTAACGACTCAAACCATCGGTAATACAATTCAAACCGCGATCGAAGGCTCTGTCCCCACCCAATTGCAGCGCAAAGAGCGACTAGTAGATGTACGGGTGCAACTAAACCAGGATCTACTCAAACAGCCCTCCCAATTGGCACAACTGCCCCTATTTGTCGCCAATAACGCTCTAGTGCGGTTGAGCGATGTTGCCACCATTACCGAAGGACAAGCTCCAGGCGAAATCCAGCGGATCGATCAGCGTCCAGTATTCCTAATCGCGGGTAGCTTAAATAAGGGTGCGAGTCTGGGTGCAGCCTTGACAGAAGTACAACAAGTAATCTCCAGCCTCGATTTACCCGACGGTGTGACATTACTCCCCAGTTATGCCGGACGAACTAATCAAGAACTTCAAGCTGCGCTGTTCTCCCTGGGCGGTTTAGCAGCCTTTCTGGTCTTCGTCGTCATGGCAGTACAGTACAACTCCCTCATCGATCCACTGGTAATTATCCTGACTGTCCCCCTCGCCCTCGTCGGCGGCATTTTAGGCTTATTTATTACTCAAACCGCCCTGGGCATTACCGTCGTCGTCGGTGCAGTCCTCCTCGTCGGGATTGTCGTCAACAACGCAATCATTATGATCGAAACAGCTAACCAAATCCGAGAAGAAACTGGAGTAGATCGACATACCGCCATCACCACCGCCGCACCCCAACGCCTGCGCCCGATCCTGATGACCACCATTACCACCGTCTTGGGGCTATTTCCCCTCGCCCTCGGCATCGGCGAAGGGTCAGAATTTCTCCAGCCATTAGGCATCGTCGTCTTCTCTGGATTGACCCTAGCCACCCTGCTGACGCTGTTTATCATCCCTTGCTTTTATGTCCTCCTCCACGACATTTTCAGCAGGGATACGGGCATTATCACCCTAGTAGCACGGACACGCGATCGAGTCACTATCTTGAAGACCTCGCACGCGCCGGAGTGCCGAAGACGGCG